>NZ_BDGT01000005.1 GCF_001748285.1 Thermogemmatispora onikobensis
TTCCTATCCACTGCATGGCACGACGTTCTTAGTCGGTCGGATGCTGCCAATCGGCGTGTGGCTGCTGTCTGCTCTCTCTCGGCAAAATTGAGGCAAGTGTCGCGCGATTAGTTGTCTCTCATTGCCCGTTAGTGGGCTTTGCTCTCCAGGCAAAGGCGTGATCAACGCCTTTTTTTATTGCTCTCATCCTCCTCTTCATTCCGGCTGCCCATCATAGCCAGCGCCTGGAGGATCTCTTGACGAACCTCTGGGTCGCCTTCTTGCTCAAGCCGCGCTGTCAGTGCCTGCCGCGCCTCTTCTCCTCCGAGACATCCCAGCGCCCAGGCCGCATGCCCACGTACAAGGGCTTCTGTGTCGCTGAGGGCGTGAATCAGAGCCGGTATGGCTCGCTGATCGCCAAGGTTCCCGAGAGCCACGCAGACGTTGCGCAGCAAGCCGCGTCGTTTGGCTCTCCAGATGGGGGTGTGGCGAAAGCGGGTGCGGAACTCTTCTTCGCTGAGGGCAAGCAGCGGGATTAGCTCAGGCGCACCGCCGACCTGGGGCCGCGGACGGAACTCGTCGCGTCTTCTCAGCCAGATCTGCGGTCGCTGCCCGGACCTCGTCACCTCTGCCTCTGTTCTTCGGTCTTCCGCCTGCATCCCCGTTGGTCCGATCTGGCGCAGGCCGAGACGCTTCTCCACGACGTGATTGACGGGGCAGACCTCCTGACAGATGTCGCAGCCGAAGATCAGGTTCCCCATGAGGGGACGTAGCTCTCGCGGGATGCTGCCGCGTAGCTCGATGGTGAGGTAAGAGATGCAACGCCGGTTGTCCAGCACGTAGGGAGCGGGCAGCGCTCCAGTAGGACAGGCGTACAGGCAGCGCTCGCACTTGCCACAGTTGGCTTGCAGTGGCTCGTCTGCTGGGAGCGGCAAATTTGTCACTATCTCAGCGAGGAAGACCCAGGAACCCCAGCCACGTGTCAGAATGGTCGTGTTTTTGCCGTACCAGCCGATGCCTGCCCGCTGAGCGACGGCGCGGTCAACCATACGCCCGGTGTCCACGAAGAGCCGGGCCTCTAGCTCCGGCCCGCCCTCGCGGCGCGCGTATTCTCGCAGCCAGTCGGCAAATTGCTTCAGCTTGGGCTTGATGACCTCATGATAGTCTGCACCCCAGGCGTAGCGCGAGATGCGACCTCGTGGCTGATCATCCTGTGGCTCCTCCGGCTCTTCGCTCAGATAACACATGGCCAGGGCGATGATCGAGCGGGCCTCCGGCAGAAGGGCGTCGGGATGGCAGGAGACTTCTGCTCGTTCACTGGTGAACCAGGGCAGGCCCTCCATGAGGCCCGCGGCAATACGCTCCTTGATGACTCGCTCGGTCTCAGGGAAAGCTTCAGCCCCTGTGATACGGATGAGGTCAAAGCCCAATTCATAGCCGTATGCTTTGATCGGGGCGGCGTCGAGCACGTTCATAACCGGGTCTCGGTTTCGTTTCTGTCACGATCAGTTCAGTCAGTTGGTGATATCTCGCCGGTGGTTCAACCAGCCTGCAATGCCCAACAGGAGTACAATGTAGGCGAGCAGCACGGTAAGAGCTTCTGCGTCGGGAAGCGTAGAGATGCTACTGCTCCCAAAGATATAGTATCCTTGATGGGCCATCAAGGTTGCCAGATTGTTGCCGATCAAATAGTCGGGAAGGGCACGCAGGAACGTGCTGACCGGTCCTTGCACCAGCTCGCTGCTCAGCTGACAGACCTGCCCAATGATAGGCTCCAGTAGATACCAGACAATGCCTCCCCCAATGCCCGCCGCACTGGAGCGGCCCAGGATACCGAAGAAAAGAGCTATAACAGCAAAGATGAACCAGTTGACGATGGCCAGCAGTAGAAAAAGAAAGGTGTGGAACAACCAGCCGGCTGTGAGAAAAGGACCTGGCTCAGGCGCTTGTCTGAGGAGACTGAGCAGGTAGCCAATCACCAGGCCGCTGAGACTCAGGCCGCTGATACCCAGGATGCAACAGACGAGGATGGCTCCCACCTTGGCCAGGAGAAACTGTGTGCGTGTAGGCCCCCGGGTGAAGAGCAGGCGAATCGTTCCCTGAGTGTACTCCCCTCCGGCGGCACTCCCTGCAAGAATAATAATCAGGATAGTAAAAGGTGTAAGAGCGGTCTGGACAGCAATATTAAGGGAGGTAGGAGGCAGAAGCAGCCTGACTACCTGGCCGCTATGGTCCCCTGTCGAGAAGAGAAAGAGGGCGAAGAAAACCAGGAGAGTAGTGAGCAGAGCAATCAGGGCTGAGATCCGTGTAAGCGGGCGTCGACGGAGCTTGTAGAGTTCCATCGCGGTCAGACGCAACAAAACGCTCAGGTAGTCGCGTCGGCCTAAGAGAACCGAAGTGGAGGCAAAGCCATCGCCTGCGCCTGGCTGCTGGCTCTCTTGCACTGGAGTAGAAGGACTGGCGTCTATTCGATGCATAGACTCTGCTTCTCCTTGCTCCTTTCGTTTACTGGCGCTTGCCTTCGCCCGGCATGGTCCTTCCACTTCCAGGTGGAACAGGAGCAGGAAGACCACCGAGGGCGGAGGCCGAAGCCCCGTGGAACTGAGCAGCTGCCGTGAGTTCTAGGAACGCTTCTTCAAGGCTGCCTTCATGGGGATGGATCTCTGCCGCGAAGAGATCCCGGCGAGCCAGTAAGGCATTGATCTCGGCAGAACGCTCTGCGGGCGCCTCCACACGGAGCATTGACGCTGCCTCTTCTCTGGCCCTGGCCTCGCTCGCTTTCCCTGGCGCTGGTGGCTGCTCGCTGGGACCGGCCCCCGTCGCTGCGACGACGGCCTTGATCCAGGTGGCCCCGCGCTCGCGTGCTTCCTGCAAGACTTGCAGGGCCGCCTGGGCCTCGGCGACGCTGTTCATACGGATCAGAATGTGCTCGCTCTGGCGTAGGAGAGCGGCGACGTCCCCTTGCTTGATGAGATTGCCCCGGTGCAGAATGGCTACGCGGTTACAGACCTGCTGAACTTCGTGTAAAATGTGGCTGGAGAGAAAGATGGTCTTGCCTTGCTGGGCGAGGCGCACGATGAGCTGGCGAATCTCAACCATGCCAACGGGGTCCAATCCGTTGGTTGGTTCATCCAGAAGGATTAACTCGGGATCAGTCAGGAGGGCTGCGGCGATGCCGAGCCGCTGTTTCATTCCCAGCGAGTATTTCTGATAGGCGAGCCCGGCCTGGGCACGCAGCTCGACCAGTTCGAGGACCTCTTCGATGCGCCTGTCGTTGAGAGGGTGCCGGGCCATGTCCGAGGCCGCGGCGAGAATGCGCAGGTTGTCTCTTCCAGAGAGATAGGGATAGAAGATGGGTGTTTCAACGACAGCGCCGATTCGTCGCAGGATGCGCGGCAGCTGATATTGGTTGTCCATGCCAAAGATAAAGGCGCGCCCCGCTGTGGGACGGATCAGCCCCAAGAGCATGCGGATGGTAGTGGTCTTCCCCGAGCCGTTGGGGCCGAGGAAGCCAAAAACGTCGCCTCGCATCACGCGCAGATTCAGGTCATTGACTGCCACGAGGTTGCCAAAGGCTTTGGTTAGCCTGCTGGTGCTGATGATGGTGGCATCTTCTCCAGTGAGAATGAGGTCGTTCACGCTTTGCTCCTTGTGGCGTACTCGCCGCTGAGGGCAAGTTGTGCCAAAAAGGCTGGATACTTCAGCCTGCGGCGCGCTTGCTGTCTCTTTAGTATGCCCTGTTTGCCCTGTACTGGCAAGTAGCCTGCAGGTAGCCTGAGCAGGTCTGCTGCCGCCCTTCCCTGTTGCACCAGAGAAGGCTACCCTTCTGGCTCTTGCCCTTGACAGTCTGGTTGCTGGCTGACTGAGAGCAGGGTGAGACGAAAGGAAGGAAGGAAGGAAGAGAGGCGCTGATGTGGTCTGTTGATCCTGACGATGGACGGCGCTCAGGTCTGCACACCGGCTCCAATGGTCATAGAGCCGATGGTGCTCCTGAGCCGCCGTGGCCTCTCACTGCCAGAAAGTTGAGTTGGTCATCCCCAGCGCCAGCAGCAGGCGGAGGACCTCGGCGGGTGAGTCGGCGACTGCTCCTGGTTGTCCTGGTTGCAAGTCTGCTGCTGGCACTGGCCGCCGGAGCGGCCTGGTACGCGCTCCGTTCGACTCCAGAAAAGTCATTAGCTGCCTTTTGCGCTGCTCTGAGCCAGGGAGATCCTCGCTCGGCCTATCGCTACCTGGATTCGGCTTTGCAGCGTCAGACTCCTTTGCTGGTCTTCACTGGCTTGTTGGGAAAGACCCAAGACTGTAGCTATGAGGCCCTTCAGGTGCAAGGGGCGACGGCAACGGCACTGCTACGGCTCACCAGCGCTGGTCAGCGACAGACGCAGCAGGTCAGTCTGAGCGAAGAGGGGGGAAGCTGGCTGCTTAGCAAGGACGAGGTCCTTACAGCGCTGCCACGCTCGCTCGATGCCTTTTGTTCAACATTGGGGGCCGGCAAAGCTGAGGCTGCCTATGCACAGTTGACTCCGCTTTTTCAACGCCATGTTTCTCTTGGGCTTTTTCGCCTGCTTGTGGATGGGGCTACCTCCTGCTCCTCGCAGATTGAGGCGGTGACTCCCGCGCAGGCCAGGGCTCTGGTCGTGGTGCGCTACCAGGCTGAGGCCCAGCCGGAGCAGAGCACGGCCCTGCTGGTACCTGCGACGGGCAGTTGGTTGGTCGATGCGCTGTCATCCTTGTCGACGCCAACACGCTCCCTCTTGAGTTTTTGCAAGGCGCTGCAACAGGGCGCGTATAGCACTGCCTACGAGCTGCTCAGCCTGGACTTCCAAACCCATTTTGGTGGCCTGCGCCAGTTTGTCAACGTTGTTGATCCTGTGGTCAAGAGCAATGGGGGGATCAAAAGTTGCACGGTGGGGGCGACTCAGAAGAAAGGTGATCGCTTCATTGTGACTGGGATCATTACTTATGCCAATGGGAAAACAGAGACCGATCATGATGAGCTGGTGCTAGAAGCCGATATCTGGCGCCTCAATGCGCTGACCTGAGCGCCTTGGCTCCTCTGGCTGCGAGGCTGTGCTGCGTCCGCCCTCCCGCTCTCCTTGAAGAAAAATGCACGCTTGCTGCGTTTTTTGGAAAGGGTGAGTTGGACTGGCCTGGGCCAGGCAAGACGGAAGGTTCTCGTCAGCCTGTAGCGACGAAGAATGGGTTGCCAGTACACTACGAGTCGATAGTTTGGCTCTGCCAGTGCTCCGGCTACTTTCTTGTGTGATGTGAGCGAGCGAGCGAAGCTAGCAAAGGAAAAGAGTGGTTGGCCGTGAGAGAGGCAATCACGGGCTAGCTCAGAGCAAGTTCGTAGATGTCAGATCGAAGCTGCACCGGCTCTGCTTGCGTGGTAGTCAATGAATGGTAACGTTGCAAGACAGGAAGGTCCGGGTTCAGTGCGACCAGGGGTTCTAAGCAGGTGAATGGAATGGTCCTAAGCAGGCAAGCAGGAAGGAAGTAGACACCGATAAGGAAAAAGGAGTTTTCTTGTGGAAGCGAGCTTGAACGGCCCTCAAGGACGTGTTGCCCTGGGGCCGGGCGTGACGACTGTGGGGCGTGCGCCCGATAATCAGATTCGTTTGAACGATCAGCAGGTTTCGTCACACCACGCGGAATTTCGGGCTGAGGATGGAGGGTACAGCCTGGTTGACCGAGGCAGTACCAATGGCACCTTTGTGAATGATCAGCGTCTGACCAGTCAGGTTCCCCGGCGTCTTAACTCAGGTGATCGCATTCGTTTTGGAGAGACAATCTTTACCTATGAGATCGCTGGGGGTGGAGACCAGGCAGAAGAACGCACAGTAGTGGCTGGCTCACCTGATCAGTTCTTGCCTTCTTCGGGAGCGCCCTCCTATCCTCCGTCAGCATATCAGTCGTCCCCTGCTGCTGCCTCGCCCATGCAGGGCCAGGGGTATAGCCAGCAGGGAGGGTGGCCAGCTCAGCCCTATGGAGCGCCCCCTAATCAAGGCTATGGTCAGCAGCCACCGGCAGGCCCGCCGGGCTACCCCGTACAGCCGGCACCCTATGGTCCTCCTCCCCAGGGGGCGCCATCCTTCCCCGGTCAGGCCCCAGGCTATCCGCAGTTCCCACCGCAGCCGCAACCACCGGTGCGGCGCGGCGGACGCGCAGGTTGCCTGATCGCCAGTCTCCTGGTGTTGGTGCTTTTGTTGCTTGTTTTAGTTGTAGTACTCTTTAATCCTCTCAACTTTCCTGGCCCTCTCGGATTGCTTGCTTCCTCTCCTCAGAAGACGTTTGACACCTTCTGCAGTGCTCTGAAGAATGGTGACTATCACACAGCCTACGGTCAATTCTCATCTAACCTCCAGGCGAGTGAAAGTGAGCAGCAGTTTACGAGGGCCTTTCAGACAATTACGACGGTGGTGGGGCCGGTGACCACCTGTTCGGCCACTGATTTCCAGCAAAATGGGGACCATGCCACTGCGCAGGTAACGCTGGGTTTCCAACGAAGTTCGCGCGCGGCGACGGGCACAGTAAACTTTGTGCGTGAGAATGGAACGTGGAAGATCGATCGGGCGCCGCAGACGAACAGCAATCAGGTACAGACCTGATTGAGGCCGAGGCTGGGCACCAGACAGGCTGGGATCTCTCTTGGGGGGGACCCCAGCCTGATTTTATTATGGTCGGCGATGGGAGGCTCCTGGAATGATGTCATGTTATGATGCGGATGAGGGGGGTGACATAGGCAGCTTCAGGCCCCACTGGCGAGCGCAGTCTAGAGCCTCCTCGTAGCCAGCGTCGACGTGGCGAACGACGCCGATGCCAGGGTCATTCGTCAGCACCCGTTCCAGGCGGCGGGCCGCTTCGGGGGTACCGTCGGCGACGATCACCTGGCCGGCGTGGAGTGAGTAGCCAATGCCAACGCCGCCGCCGTGGTGGAAAGAGACCCAGGTAGCGCCCGAGGCCGTATTGAGGAGGGCATTGAGAATGGGCCAGTCAGCGATAGCATCGCTGCCGTCTTTCATGCCTTCGGTCTCGCGATAGGGAGACGCGACTGATCCGCTGTCAAGATGGTCACGTCCGATGACGATAGGGGCCTTGATCAGGCCGCGTGCGACCAGCTCATTGAAGGCCAGGCCAGCTTTGGCGCGTTCGCCGTAGCCGAGCCAGCAGATGCGGGCGGGCAGGCCCTGGAAGCGGATTTTCTCGCGGGCGAGGGTGAGCCAGCGGCGCAAAGCCTGGTCTTCGGGAAAGAGTTCTAGAATGGCTTCATCGGTGCGATAGATATCCTCGGGGTCGCCGGAGAGGGCCACCCAGCGGAAAGGTCCCTTGCCCCGGCAGAAGAGAGGTCGAATGAAAGCAGAGACGAAGCCGGGAAAGTCCATAGCATGTGGCTCGCCTGCTGCCAGGGCCTGGCCGCGCAGGTTGTTGCCGTAGTCGAAGACAATGGCCCCGCGTCGTTGCATTTCAAGCATGGCGCGCACCTGGCTGACGAGCGATTGGCGGGCGCGCTCAATATATGCCTGGGGATCGCGCTGACGCAGGTCATGGGCTTCGTCCACTGAGAGGCCAGCGGGGATGTAGCCATTCAGGAGGTCATGGGCGGCGGTCTGGTCGGTGACCAGGTCGGGAATGATGTTGCGGCGGACCAGCTCGCTGTAGACCTCAGCGGCGTTGCCGATGAGACCGATTGAGAGCGGCTGGCCATTGCTGCAGGCTTCGCGAATCTGGGCCAGGGCCTCATCAAGGGTGCTGGCCATCTCATCACAGTAACCGGTTTGGAGGCGCCGCTGAATGCGCTGCGGATCAACCTCGACGGCCAGGCAGACGCCTTCATTCATGGTGATGGCCAGCGGCTGGGCGCCGCCCATGCCTCCGAGGCCGGCTGTGAGTACGAATTTCCTTTTGAGGGTGCCTCCGAAATGCTGACGTGCGGCCTCGGCGAAGGTCTCGTAGGTGCCCTGGACGATGCCCTGAGAACCGATATAGATCCAGGAGCCGGCGGTCATCTGGCCGTACATGGTTAGTCCCAGGGCTTCGAGGCGGCGAAATTCGTCCCAGGTGGCCCAGTGGGGGACGAGATTGGCGTTAGCGATGAGGACGCGCGGCGCGTCGCGCTGGGTGCGGAAGATGCCGACGGGCTTGCCTGACTGGACAAGGAGGGTTTCGTCATCTTCCAGCTCTTTGAGGGCGCGGACAATGGCATCGAAGGCTTCCCAAGAGCGGGCGGCGCGTCCCGAGCCTCCGTAGACGACCAGGTCGTCGGGCCGCTCAGCTACCTCGGGATCGAGGTTATTCATGAGCATGCGCATGGCTGCCTCTTGCTGCCAGCCTTTGCAGGAGAGCTGCGTGCCTCGCGGGGCGCGGACGGTGCGCGGTCCACTGGTGCCTGGCTGCCTTGCCGGGCCTGAATGCTCGTGCTGCGACATGCTGTACTTCTTCCTTTCCAGGTTGGGTTGATCAGTTGCTGTCGGTGTTGAGTTAGGGCAGGGTTGTCTGCTGCTTGTGGGCGGATTGTTGCCTGCTTATGTTATACAATCTCCCTCTGGCCGGTGGAAGGTGGGAGAGTGCCGGGGATGCCCTGCCGCCTGACGAGGGGGGCCTGGGCCAGGGAGGGAGCAGGCCCCCAGTGGGGCAGTGGACGGTGGTGCTGAGGGCCTGCGGGATAGGGCGGCAGGAAGAGGGGTGCAGCCCTTGGCGTTAGTTAGCTAGAGAAGGGTTGGGTTGGCCATCGAGGAGCCAGTGGACATCACGGGGAATAGTCTGGGTGTGATAGAAGTGCTGGAGGATGCGCCAGGCGAGCGGCTGCTGGACGGCCGTGCGTGCGGGGGAGCTGGTAGGGGGCTGGCTGCAGACTTCGATGTCGGGGCCAGCGAGAGAGGGATCGAAGGCGAGGAGGGAGGTGACAGGGAAGTGCTGGTTGTGGGGGAAGAAGAAGACGGCGTAGCGTTGCTGGAAGCCGCCGAGGACGGCGAGGGTGCCGCGGTCAGGGAGGGTGAGGAAGACGTGGGTGACGATTTGGCCGTCAAGGAAGCTCAGCGTGGTTAGCAGGGTGTGCCAGTTTGGTGCGAGGGAGAGGTCGGAGGTATCAGGAGACAGCTCGAGCAGGGTGGGGGTGTGAGCGAGGTCAGGTCGTGGGGAGGGGGGCACAGGCAGGGTGTGAGGGGGAGGGTCGGTTTCGAGTGTCCAGCCTAAGTCTGGCTGGTGGGGCAGGGAGCGGTAGAGCTCGCCGTGCACGAGGAAGTGGCGGGCGATGGGGACAAGGAGGGGCCAGGACAAAGTGGCGTAGGCAGGGGAGAGGAGGGGGGGCTGCAGGCAAAGGGGCAGGTCCGGGCCGGTCTGGTGGAGGTGTATAGCCTGCAGGGAGCGGGTAGGGATGAGGGGGGCCGGAGCGGGCCTGGTGGGGCTGGGGTCGAAGAGGACGAGGTAGCGCTGGGAGTGGCCGCCGCGGATGGTGAGAGACTGCTGCTGAGGACTGGTGAGGGAGAGCCAGCAGCTGCGAGGGCTTTGGCCGTCGAGGGAGAAGAAGGCGTCGGCGATCTGGGACCAGGAAGGGTCAAGGATCGCGACCTGGTCTTGGGAGCCGAGAGCGAGCCGCCAGGGATGGAGCGCAGTCATGGGTACAAACAACCTCCTTTGGTGTCGGTCAGGTGCACATGAGCGAAGAAGCAGGGCGAGCCAGGAGAGGGGAGCAGCAGCGATGAGGAAGAGGAGGAGAAGGGCTGCTCCCCTGCTCCCGAGCGTCATCAAGGTGTCTGCGCCAGCGTGTTTAAAAGGAGAGCCAGTGAACATCGCGGGGAATGGTCAGGGTCTGGTAGAAGTGCTGGAGGATGCGCCAGGCGAGCGGCCGCCGGATGGCAGTGCGCGAGGGGAACTCGACATAGACCTGGATGCGCAGTTCGACGTCGGGGCCGGCCAGGGAGGGGTCCATGGCCTGCAGCCAGAAAACTGGTTCGGGCTGACCCTGGGGGAAGAGGAAGACGACGTAGCGTTGCTGGAGGCCGCCGAGGACGGCGAGGGTGCCGCGGTCGGGGCGGGAGAAGAAGGCGTGGGTGAGGGAGTGGCCGTCGAGGCAGAAGAGGGCGGTTTCCAGGTCGGACCAGTCGGGGGAGGGAAAGGACTGGGAGGAGGAGGTCGGACCGAGGACGAGGAGGGAGGGAGAGGAGGCGTGGGGGGAGTCAGCCGGCGGAGCAGGGGGAACAGGCAAGAAAGCCGGAGCGGGTTCAGTCTCGATCTCCCAGTAGCCGTGGAGAGAGCCTTTCTCAAAGAAGGAGCGGGCGAGCTGGGAGAGGAGGGGCCAGGAGAGGACGGCGTAAGCGGGGGAGGAGACTGGGGGCTGCAGGCAGAGGGGCAGGTCGGAAGCGGTCTGGTACAGATCGACGGCCTGGAGGTAGCGAGTAGGAAAGCGGGTAGAAGTGAGGCGGGCCGCAGTGTGAGGAGCCACCCAGGCGGGTACAGGCTCGAAGAAGACGAGGAAGCGCTGGGAGTTGCCGCCGCCGAAATGAAGGGAGCCATAACTGGGGCAGGTGAGAATGAGCAGGTCGCGGCGGACGCTCGTGCCGTCGAGGGAGAAGAAGGCGTCGGTGATTTGGGACCAGGAGGGGTCAAGGAGCTCTTCAGGGTCTTCGGAGCCGAGGAAGAGCAGCCAGGAAAGGGACGAGGTCATAGCAGTGATCAACCTCCTTGTGTTGTGTGTGGGTGAGGTGTAGCTCAACGGAGAAAGATGACCGTCGCAGCACAGGGAGACGTATCTGTCCCTGTGGCTGAGAAGGTGCAGCGCATCTGGGAGAATCTTCCGACGGGGGGAGGGAGAAGCGGTAGCGGGTGGTGGGGTGAACCGTCCTGGCTGGGGGTAAGAGTGAGAGCCAGGACGGTCTGGCAGCAGAGGGAGGGAGGGAGGAGGAAGGGGGTCAGGAGGGGAAGACCTCGACGAGGGAGAGGGAGCCGTTGGAGTCGGTGGCGAGGAGGATGAGGCGGGGGGAGCCGTCGGGGTCGGTGAGGGCGAGGGAGGGAAGAACCTCTGGGTTGGGGAAGGGAGGGCGCAGGTGGGGGAGAGGGGGGGAGTCGAGGAGGAGCTGGTTGGGAGAGGCGAGCAGAGACCAGAAGTGAGCGGGGGGAGGGCAGAAGGGGAGGGGGAGGAAGGAGCGAGCAGGGAGAAGAAGGAGGAAGGGTCGGCGGGGAAGGAGGCGAGGAGGAGCCAGGAGGAAGGAGAGGGCAGCGAAGTAGGTGGGGGAGCCATTGGGATCGGAAGGGCCGGGGGCGAGGGCGAGGGAAGGGAGGTAGTGGTCGATGAAATCGTCGGAGGGAAAGGAGAGGGAGCGGATGGGCAGGGAGAGGTGGTCGGGCCAGAAGGAGGAGAGGAGCTGGCCGGAGGAGAGGGAGAAAGTTTCCAGGCCGAGGCGCCAGAGGCCGGGGCCGCGGCGTTCGAGGCTGGCGGGACCAGGCTCCAGGAAGCGGCGGATGCCAGCGCTCAGCAGCAAGTCAGGGGGGAGGTGGAGCACGGAGACGTCATCGAAGAGGGCGAGCGTGAGCAGCTGAGGAGGGCGTTGGGGCTGCTCGGGGTTCCACTGCAGCAGGAAGAGCGTGGCATCGGCGATCTCGTCTTCTGGGAACTGGAGGAAGACCAGGGAGACTTGCTCCGGCTGGCAAAGCAGCTGGAGCGGTCTTTTTTCTTCGAAAAAGGTATAGGTGCTGCGGCCAACCAACCAGGAGTCGAGGTCGCGCCAGGAAGGGGCAAAGGCAGCAGCCCGGGCCGCATCGGGGTCGGGGTAAGCTTCGAATGAGGGGTAGCCGAAGAGGTAGAGAGAAAGGGAGTGGCGAGGAGTGGAGGCGAGCAACCAGCCCTGGTACTGAGGGGCAGGGTGCAGGAGGACAGAGGAGGATAAGGCTGGCCTAAAGTGAAGAGGAAGGAATTGCAGTCTCGAATTGGGTGGGACTGCTCGTGGGCTGGTAAGGATGCCAAGAGAACAAGATAGAGAAGTGGGGTCAGGGGGAAAGGTTGTGCCCCTGGCGGCTTAATTTCTGGGGCAGCCAGGAAGAAACCAACGTGACCATTGGGGGCAGCTGCCAGAGGAGAGAGCAAGGGACGGTCTTGGGCCTGAGTGGGAAGGCGGTGAACGGTGTGAGAGAGCATCACAGGCACCTCCTGAATGGTAGAGCTACATTAGATTGCACATTTAGCAGGATACTAGGGTCTCCGAGTTGGGAAAGCTGTCAAGATAAAGCTCGACCTATCGGGACGGGTAACAAGGACTACTTCGACATCGGATGTTTCGTAGCGGGAGTGATCTGCCGAATAGACGTAGCCGATCCTTTCTGGACAAGTAGCTCTATAGGTAGTCCTTATTGTACCACCAGGGCCCAGGCGAGGGGGGTCTGCAGTACCATGATCAAGGGCATACTGGACAGCCTCCTTGGCGGTTTGGAGGGAAGAGAAGGGGCTGGCATCTCCTCTGCGGGTTCTGGCCCGTTGGCGGACCTGATCCTGAGTCATGTTGACATGGCGAGAGAGGGTATGGCCACCCTGCTGCTCATCCCAGGTGAGGTCATGGCGAGCTGCTGGGGCGGTGGTTGCGCCTGATCGGTGGACTGAGCGGATTGATCTGAGTCTGGCGACGGAGATGCGCCAGTCTCATCCGACCCCTGGCCCTCAGAAGCCAGGCTGCCCGTCCTCAGCGGGTGGCTGTCCCTGGCCCGAACCCTCTCTGCCGTCGGGAGAAGTAGTTGCAAAGAGGCTGTTTTCCTTGCTCCCAAGGTGATGCTGCTGCTTGCCAGGGCGGCAGGAGAAGACAGTGCATCTATGGAGGGGCACGAGGAGCGCAGAGAGGGCAATGAGAGCATTTCGCCGAAGCCTGCAGGGAAACGGCTCCTTGTTTCAGTGGGATCAGAAGACCTCGAGGAGCCAGTGGACATCACGGGGGATGGTTAGGGTGTGATAGAAGTGCTGGAGGATGTGCCAGGCGAGGGGTTGGCGGACGGCGAGGCGTGACGGGAACTCTGCGGGGGTCTGGATGCACAGCTCGACCTCGGGGCCGGTCAGGGAGGGGTCGATAGCCTGCAGAGAGACGACTGGGAAGTGCTGGTCGTGAGGGAAGAGGAAGACGACGTAGCGTTGCTGGAGGCCGCCGAGGACGGCGAGGGTGCCGCGGTCGGGGTGGGAAAAGAAGGCGTGGGTGAGGGAGTGGCCGTCGAGGCAGAAGAGGGCGGTTTCCAGGTCGGACCAGTTGGGGAGAGGGAAGGAGTCGGAGGAGGAGGGACCGAGGACGAGGAGGGAGGGAGAGGAAGCGTGAGGGGAGGGGACGAGAGAGGAAGGGGGAACAGGAAGGAAGGCAGGGGTAGGCTGGGTCTCAATCTCCCAGCGCAGCCCGCTGCCGACGTAGAGCTGGCCGTCCTGGAAGAAGCGACGGGCGATCTGGGAGAGGAGGGGCCAGGAGAGGGCGGTGTAGGAGGGGGAGAAGAGGGGGGGCTGCAGGCAGAGGGGCAGGTCGGGGCCAGCCTGATCCAGATGCACGGCCTGCAGATAGCGGGTAGGAAGGGGTAAAGGGTCAGCATCCCAGGAACCAGATAGTAGGTAGAAGACGAGGAAGCGCAGGGAGTTGCCGCCGCAGATGATCAGCGACTGCTGCTGAGGACTGATGAGGGAGAGCCAGTCGCGATGGCGGCACTGGCCGTCGAGGGAGTGGAAGGCGTCGGCGATCTGGGACCAGGAAGGGTCAAGGATCGCGACCTGGTCTTGGGAGCCGAGAGCGAGCCGCCAGGGATGGAGCGCAGTCATGGGTACAAACAACCTCCTTTGGTGTCGGTCAGGTGCACATGAGCGAAGAAGCAGGGCGAGCCAGGAGAGGGGAGCAGCAGCGATGAGGAAGAGGAGGAGAAGGGCTGCTCCCCTGCTCCTGAGCGTCATCAAGGTGTCTGCGCCAGCGTGTTTAAAAGGAGAGCCAGTGAACATCGCGGGGAATGGTCAGGGTCTGGTAGAAGTGCTGGAGGATGTGCCAGGCGAGCGGCCGCCGGACGGCAATGCGCGAGGGGAACTCGACATAGACCTGGATGCACAGTTCGACGTCGGGGCCGGCCAGGGAGGGGTCCATGGCCTGCAGCAACAAACCTGGTCCGGGCTGACCGTGGGGGAAGAAGAAGAGGGCGTAGTGTTGCTGGAGGCCGCCGAGGACGGCGAGGGTGCCGCGGTCGGGGTGGGAGAAGAAGGCGTGGGTGAGGGAGTGGCCGTCGAGGCAGAAGAGGGCGGTTTCCAGGTCGGACCAGTCGGGGGAGGGAAAGGACTGGGAGGAGGAGGGACCGAGGACGAGGAGGGAGGGAGAGGAGGCGTGGGGGGAGTCAGCCGGCGGAGCAGGGGGAACAGGCAAGAAAGCCGGAGCGGGTTCAGTCTCGATCTCCCAGTAGCCGTGGAGAGAGCCTTTCTCAAAGAAGGAGCGGGCGAGCTGGGAGAGGAGGGGCCAGGAGAGGACGGCGTAAGCGGGGGAGGAGACTGGGGGCTGCAGGCAGAGGGGCAGGTCGGAAGCGGTCTGGTACAGATCGACGGCCTGGAGGTAGCGAGTAGGAAAGCGAGTAGAAGTGAGGCGGGCCGCAGTGTGAGGAGCCACCCAGGCGGGTACAGGCTCGAAGGAGACGAGGAAGCGCTGGGAGTTGCCGCCGCCGAAAGAAAGGGAGCCATAACTGGGGCAGGTGAGAATGAGCAGGTCGCGGCGGACGCACTGGCCGTCGAGGGAGAAGAAGGCGTCGGTGATTTGGGACCAGGAGGGGTCAAGGAGCTCTTCAGGGTCTTCGGAGCCGAGGAAGAGCAGCCAGGAAAGGGACGAGGTCATAACAGTGATCAACCTCCTTGTGTTGTGTGTGGGTGAGGTGTAGCTCGACAGAGAGAGATGACCGTCGCAGCACAGGGAGACGTATTTGTCCCTGTGGCTGAGAAGGTGCAGCGCATCTGGGAGAATCTTCCGACGGGGGGAGGGAGAAGCGGTAGCGGGTGGTGGGAGGTGAACCGTCCTGGCTGGAGGTGAGGATGAGAGCCAGGACGGTCTGGCAGCAGAGGGAGGGAGGGAGGAGGAAGGGGGTCAGGAGGGGAAGACCTCGACGAGGGAGAGGGAGCCGTCGGGGTAGGTGAGGGCGAGGGAGGGAAGAACCTCTGGGTTGGGGAAGGGAGGGCGCAGGTGGGAGAGAGGGAAGGAGTCGAGGAGGAGCCAGGAGGAAGGAGAGGGGAGCCAGCGCCAGAGGTGCCAGGAGTCGAGGGAGGGGAAAGCGCCGAGCCAGGGGAGGGAGGAGAGCCAGAAGAGGGAGCCTGCAGGGGGAGGGAGAGGGAAGGGAGGTAGTGGTCGATGAAATCGTCGGAGGGGAAGGAGAGGGAGCGGATGGGCAGGGAGAGGTGGTCGGGCCAGAAGGAGGAGAGGAGCTGGCCGGAGGAGAGGGAGAAGGTTTCCAGGCCGAGGCGCCAGAGGCCGGGGCCGCGACGCAGAGTGCTGGGTGGTGAGGTCACCTCTAAGGAGCGTTGGCAGAGAGCAAGAAGAACCTGGTGCTGGCGAGGCAAAGCGCAGACTTGATCGCAGAAGGTCTGGCGGCGCAGGAGCATCTCATCGGTGGGATAGGACTGCTTCCAGCGGCAGAAGAAGAGAGGGTCGTCAGAGATCTCATCTACAGATCCTTCCTGCTCGAGGAAGAGGAGCAAGCTTTCCTCCTGATGAGTCCAGAATTCAAGGGGAAAGCGGGGGCCTCTTTGGGGAAAGTCATGGCCGATTGACCAGAGAGGAAGCCAGCGTTCTTGTGAGGGAAACCTACGGTAGAAGGATAGCTGTTGTTCACTACCTAGCAGCAGCAGCCATTCCTGAAGAGAAGGGGAGTAAGTAAGGAGGAGATCCGAGGTGGCGCGAGGGGGAAGGATTGTACCCTGCCAGAGGTGCAGGCGTCCTGGTTGAGAAGGAGTGGAAAGAGAGAGTTCCCCGAGCTGGAAGCTGGAGTTTTCTGCAGGACTGGTTGTAGCTTCAGCGGCGGGGAGGAGGGCGACGCCGACGCGATTCTCTGGACCATCTGTCAGCGCCGCGATCAGTGGCTGTGATAGGGGCCTGTCAGTCAGAGGGTGACGAGTGACGGTCAGCATGAAGATCCTCCTTGTGGCCGATTAGAAGATGTTAGAAGATGTAAGAACGCCTGGCTCTGCTCAGGGTATATGCTCCATCGCACTCTACAGGAGAGGGTAGGGGTAGGCTGTCAAGATAGAGGTTGTACCATCGGGAGCAGTTTCTATGACGATGAGAAGTGCATTGGTTTCACTACGCACGAACGTACTTGTTTGCCAGTCATAGGTGTAGACATAGCCGACATTCTCGGGAAAGGTGCCTGAGTAGACCACTCGTCTCTGAGCCAGGCTGTCTGTCCTCAGTGGGTGGTCAGTGCAGGGAGGTCGGGGCCGTTGAGGGGAAGGAACCGAGGAAGTCGGCGAGAGGAGCCGTGGCGAGAGGAACCGGAAGTTGGGGGACAGGTTCGAGCTGAGAAAGGAGAGGGGAGCGAGGGCAGGGAGGGAGCAGGCCCCCAGCGAGGGCAGCCGGAGGTGATGCTGAGGGCCTGCGGGGTAGGGCGGCAGAGGGGTGCAGCCCTTGGCGTTAGTTAGCTAGAGAAGGGTTGGGTTGGCCATCGAGGAGCCAGTGGACATCACGGGGAATAGTCTGGGTGTGATAGAAGTGCTGGAGGATGCGCCAGGCGAGCGGCTGCTGGACGGCCGTGCGTGCGGGGGAGCTGGTAGGGGGCTGGCTGCAGACTTCGATGTCGGGGCCAGCGAGAGAGGGATCGAAGGCGAGGAGGGTTTCTACAGGGAAGTGCTGGTTGTGGGGGAAGAAGAAGACGGCGTAGCGTTGCTGGAAGCCGCCGAGGACGGCGAGAGTGCCGCGGTTGGCGCGAGAGAAGAAGGCATGGGTGAGCGTCTGGCCGTCAAGGTGGCATAGAGCGGTACTCAACTCGAACCAGTCTGGTTCGAGGAAGGGTTGGGAAACGCTGGGGCCCAGCAGGAAGAGGGTGGAGGGAGAAGACCAATCGGGCTGTGGGGGAGGGAGTGTGGGGAGAGAGGAGGGAGGAGGATCGGTCTGGAGGGACCAGGCGATCTGAGGGTGCTGTGGGGAGTGAAGGAGGAGCAGGCCGGTCTGCCAGAAGTGGCGAACGAGGTGAAGGAGGGGAGACCAGGGGAGGGTGGCGTAGGAGGGGGAGAGGAGAGGAGGCTGCAAGCAGAGGGGCAGGTCGGGACCGGACTGAAAGAGGTAGAGGGCCTGAAGGGAGCGGGTGGGGAACGGGTGGGCCAGAGCGGGCTTGGGAGGGCGAGGGTGGAAGAGGACGAGGAAGCGCAGGGAGTGGCCGCCGCAGATGATCAGCGACTGCTGCTGAGGACTGGTGAGGGAGAGCCAGCAGCTGCGAGGGCTTTGGCCGTCGAGGGAGTGGAAGGCGTCGCTGATCTGGGACCAGGAGGGATCGGTGAGCACCTCCTCGGCTGGGGAGCCGAGGGAGAGCAGCCAGGACATGAACGATGTCATGGGAGCAAGCCACCTCCTTTGGAATTGATAAGCTGCTTGGCAAGGAAGCAGCAGCCTGATCCAATGGATACTACAAGGAGTGATGAAGACGGGGGAGGGAGTAGGATAGGTAGGAGGCTGTCTGTGTACCAGCCCCCATAGGAGGGCAGGGGGGATGAGACCCCGGCAGGATAGCAGGGGGTGGGAGGGAGCGCCAGCGTGCTAGGCTGGGCTGAGCGAGGTGAAGGCAGCAGGAAGGCTGCCTCCTGTCTCACTGGGGTGTAACACCGAGGAGCCAGTGGACATCACGGGGGATGGTTAGAGTGTGATAGAAGTGCTGGAGGATGTGCCAGGCGAGGGGTTGGCGGATGGCGAGGCGTGACGGGAAGGCAGCGGGGGTCTGGATGCACAGCTCGACTTCGGGACCGGTCAGGGAGGGATCCATGGCCTGCAGGGAGAGAACCGGGAAGCGCTGGTCGTGGGGGAAGAAGAAGAGGGCGTAGCGTTGCTGGAGGCCGCCGACGATGGCGAGGGTGCCGCGGCTGGGGCGGGAAAAGAAGGCGTGGGTGAGGGAGTGGCCGTCGAGGCAGAAGAGGGCGGTTTCCAGGTCGGACCAGTCGGGGGAGGGAAAGGACTGGGAGGAGGAGGGACCGAGGACGAGGAGGGAGGGAGAGGAGGCGTGAGAGGAGGCGACGAGGGAGGAGGGGGGAACAGGAAGGAAAGGGGGGGCCGGTTCGGTCTCGATCTCCCACTTGTGGTAGAGCTGGCCTTTCTCGACGAAGGAGCGGACGGATTGGATGAGGCGGGGCCAGGAGAGGGCGGTGTAGGAGGGGGAGAAGAAGGGGGGCTGCAGGCAGAGGGGCAGGTCGGGGCCAGCCTGGTCCAGATCGACGGCCTGCAGATAGCGGGTAGGGACAAAGCGGGCCGTAGCGAAGGAGGCAAGCCATTCGGGTCCCAGCTCGAAGAAGACGAGGAAGCGCAGGGAGTTGCCGCCGCAGATATGGAGAGTGCCGTAGCTGGGGCAGCAGAGAATGAGGGCGTCGCGGCGCCTGCACTGGCCGTCGAGGGAGTGGAAGGCGTCGGCGATCTGGGACCAGGAGGGGTCAGAGATCTCCTCTTCGGCTTGGGAGCCGAGAAAGAGCAGCCAGGAAAGGGGCGAGGTCATAGCAGTGATCAACCTCCTTGTGTGCTCTTGACATGCAAATCTCCATATAAGAAAGAAAGTATAGGAATAAGTATTATTACGAACGGCAGAATAGTCCGGTGATCAAGGGAACCATCATCGCGAAGAAAGAAGACTTCAAGCTTGTCAAGGCCGAGGATGCGTATAGCCGATCTTAGTCCGCCCTTGCAGTACCCGCAAGGTTCACGATCGACCCACAGTTCAGCAATTCCCCCAGTCAGCCCGTTGGCTTTTCTGTAGCGCAGAAGATCGTTCAGCGCGTCTAACTCTGCATGGCTAGGACTAATGGCATTTATCCTTGCCCCTTGCTTTGGGTCCAACTCAGGTTCACGTGCATTTTTCCCATTTATACCCCAAAAGTCCTCACCGTGAGCGAAGACGACGGCGAGGGTCTGGCCATCATCTGGGTTGCGGCTCCAGGGACCTAATCCCAGCTCTTGCCTCATCTGGTTGAACGTTTGCTTAAGACGAGCAAGTAGCGTCTGATTTGATCCCTGGGCCGCGCCAGAGGCAGATTGATTGGAGCCAAGCTGGGAAGGCTGGTCTGAGCCTGGCAGTAGGGAGACGCCAGACTCATCGGATGCCTGGCCCTCAGAACCAGGCTGTCCGTCCTCAGCGGGTGGCTGTCCCTGGCCCGCCCCCTCTCCGCCATCAGCAGACGTGAGCGCCCTTAGTCCGTCATTCATTCTATCATGCTCGTCCTCCTCCTCGCCAGTGCTGCAGAAGCCGAGATCTTTCATGGCTTCCTCCAGCTGCTCGCTCTGGCTGGAGAAGAGAGCGGCCAGCAGCGCCTCGGCATTTGAGGCCTCCTCCATTGCCCCCTCTAAGCCTTGCTCAATCGGGTCAGCGCTTGCGGAGGAGGACGAGGAGAAAGACGACGAGGGCTCGATGAGCGGAGAGCGCAAAGCTTGCTGCTGAGCCATCTCCTGCTCGAGCTGCTGCAGTAGCTCGTAGCGTCGGATAGCGGGCACGGCCTGATCGATATGATCAGCAACGGTCTGGCAGGAGCTGATGAGCACCTGCAGGCCGTTGGAGACGTGCCGATGATCGCCTCGCGCCTGAGCCCAGGCCTGTCGAAATGCCTGAGTTGCCTGGCCTGCCCAGCGCTGCTGGCCCGATTGTAATCCGTCAACTACCCCCTGCAACCCCTGCATATATTGATCAATGATCTGCTTGGTAGTGCTGCATTGGCCGGCCAGCTTACGCAAGGAATCTGCAAATTGTTCAAGATCATCAGCTTTGCCCATGTGCCTTCTCTCATGAGCATGCGCTAGCAACACGCACCGTCTGTCTGCCTACCAAGGCTGAGGCTGCAGGGAGTCGGAAAGCCGCTCAGCTCCAGCGACGATTGCAATGCGGGAAAAGCCTGCCGACTCGCATAGGACAGTCAGGGGCGGCCAGGAAACTGCCAGATAGCGATTCTTACTCCTGACCGCCGGCTAGCAACTATCTATCAGGGTTCCTCCTCAGAAGAAGGGAGCTGAAAGCTGATGCCCGGTCCGATTTGCCATCCCGATCCTTCGGGCTCTGGCTGGGGCTGCGGCTGCGACTGCCAGCTACGCCGAGGTATGCCTCCAGAGTTGGGAGCAAACGAGGATGGCGATAGAGAACCAGTCTGCAAACCAGGATTCTGCTGCTTCAGTTGAAGTGAAGGACTGTTCTGCTCGGTGTGGGCAATATTCTCCTGAGCAATGGCCGTGAAAATCGACTCTGGCGCCAAGATTGGATCTGGCTCAAAGCTACCAGTGGTGGGTGTCTGGAGGAGATTGGTCGTCACTGTTTGCGGGGAGATAGATCCGGTTGGCCATCTCTCCTGATCGGTGGTCAGACCAGGATACTCCTGCCCCAGCATCAGACCTCTTATCTGCGGCCTGAAAACAGCGCCGTTCGGCTCGAAATCTGGCTCAAAACCAGGGAAAGCCACCTCTGCAAACCGCTGCTGGAGCTGCAGATCCAGCCCCTCAAAGATCAAGCCTGTCAGGCCCAGGTTGAAGCCTATGCGCTGAAGAGCCTGAATCTGACATTCCATAGAGATCTGTAGAGCCTGCCCAAACTGCTGCATATCAAGAGCATAGCGGAGGAGCTCGGCAGCGAGCATTGAGTCATTAACCATCCATTGTAGCGTTGTTTGCAGTGTCTGACTTAAATCTGAGATCTGCTTCGCTGTCATATGAAAGGGGTGAGAGGCGCTCTGCAAGCTTAGTGAGGCACAGTACGTTCGGCTCTTCCTTCACTGGCAGGATGGCCGCGAGATAGACTGAGGGCCTATGATAGAGCGATGTGTCACAGATGAAAGACAAATGTCCTCCAAACCCTTGACAAGAGGTCACATCTCATCTATCCTCTCGTTCAATTACAAGAAACAAGCCCAGGCTCGTGGGGAGGCAGTCATGGATTTGCACACACTTGCCCGAAGCGTTGAAGACTATGTCCGCCAGCGACTGGCGCGCTATATTGATGAGCTGAGCACCCTCTGCGCTTTTGAAACCTTCACCTTTCATAAAGCTGGCATTGATCAAGCGACGGAGTGGCTTGCTGCCCGTCTGCAAGCCCTTAGCATGGAAGTCACCATTGTCGAGCGCCAGGAATGGGGGAATGATCTGCTGGCCAGGTTACGCGGTCAGAGCGATCGTGACGATGTGGTAGTTCTCCTGGCCCACAGCGACACCGTCTATCCCGTGGGCACCGCTGCCGCACGTCCCCTGCGCCGCGAAGGCAACCGCCTCTACGCCCCCGGCGTCTGCGACATGAAAGGCTGCATCCTGGCCGCGCTCTACGCCCTCGAAGCCCTGCAAGCGCTCAACTACCGGCCCTTTGGCGAGCTGCGTTTCCTCTGCGTCTCCGACGAAGAAATCAACGTTCGCCACTGCGACGACCTCATGGAGCAGGTCTTGCGCGATGCCCACCGTGCTCTGGTCCTGGAAGCTGCCCGTGCCAATGGAGCCATCGTCAGCGCACGCAAAGGCAACGCTGGCTACACCCTGCGCGCCTATGGCAGAGCCGCCCACGCCGG
This sequence comes from Thermogemmatispora onikobensis, assembly GCF_001748285.1. Classification (NCBI taxonomy): domain Bacteria; kingdom Bacillati; phylum Chloroflexota; class Ktedonobacteria; order Thermogemmatisporales; family Thermogemmatisporaceae; genus Thermogemmatispora; species Thermogemmatispora onikobensis. Next base: position 21,671 of record NZ_BDGT01000005.1, read on the forward strand.
TGTCGAACCCGAAAAAGGCCGCAACGCCATTATTGAACTGGCCCATCAGGTCCTCCAATTTGCCGGCCTCTCCGGCTGGCGCGAGGGCCTCACCATCACCCCTGGCCTCATCAGCGGCGGCAGCGCCACCAATGTCGTTCCCGACTACGCCGAAGCGCGTTTCGACCTGCGTTTCCTGCACCTGGAAGATAAAGAGGCCACCGAAGAGCGCTGGCTGGGCCTGCTCCAGCAGCAGCGCGTTCCCGGCGTACGCCTAGAGCTAGAAGAAGATCCCCATCTCAAGCATCCCCTGGTCTGCACTCCTGCTGCGCACCGCCTGGCAGAACAGGCCCGGGCTATTGCCGCCATGCTCGGTTTCTCGTTGGAGCATGTCCTGACAGGCGGCGCCTCCGACGCCAGCTACGCCGCCCTCTACGGAGTGCCCGCACTCGACGGTCTTGGTCCCATCGGTGGCAACGACCACAGCCCCGATGAATACCTGGTGTTGGACAGCGTTCCGCCGCGTGCCGCCCTTCTGGCTGGTCTCATCGCCTCACCGCTGCCTGCCGAGGCCGGCCTTGAAGAAGCCACTATCATCCATCACACGCACTAACTGCAGCCAACAGTCAAGGAAGAGGAAGCCGAAAGGCGACAGCACCAGGCTCAGAGCCAGAGCAGCCCGGCAGCAGCTTTAGCAACGGTAACGTAGCCGCTCAATCCAGGCAAGTTCAAGCAGCCTGACAGCCAGGCTCTGGCCCCTTTGCGCCTTGTTCCTCTCCATGCGCTATGCTATAATCTGACGGACGGAAGAAATACACCGCCCCGCAAAGCGGTCCAGTCTCGTCAATAGCCAACGCTAGCAACAGCGAACAAAGCAAGCGAACCTGTGCATTGACCGGAAGACCGGAGAGGGAAGGGGAAGCCTGACGAGGCTGCCGGGAGGGGTAGCCCCTCAACAGGCAGAAGGAAGGGAAGGCCGCCAGCAAAGCAGACGGATCAGGCGAATACCCAGCCGGAGTAAGGAAGAAGAAGGATAAAGAGAGGCGAGCGCCCCGCGGCCTGCGTTGGCTTCCACCCATTCGTTCAGGCAGAGCCGAAACGTGACTCCGGGCGACGAGAGCAAGTAACCGGATGCTCAGGAAAGGATTCTCCTGCTATGATTGATCCTGATCGCGAACTGGAACCCCGATACCAGTCCTTCCTGGCCAGCCCTGACTGGTATCAAACCAATATACCGTGCCAGGTAGGCTGTCCGGCGCATACCGACGTCTCAACCTACATCGGCCTCATCTCGCAGGCGCGCTTTGACGAGGCCTACCTGCTGAACCGCAAGGCCAACGTCGTGCCGGGCGTCCTGGGGCGCACCTGCGCGCGCCCATGTGAGCCGGTGTGTCGGCGCAACAAGATCGATGGCAAACCCATTGCCATCTGCTGGCTCAAGCGTGCTGCTGCGGATCACCGCCAGTTCCGCCATCACGCGGAGCGGCCCCCGATCACCAGAGACAAGAAGGTTGCCATCGTTGGGGCCGGTGCTGCCGGCCTCGCCTGCGCCCGCGATCTGCGCGAGATGGGCTATCCAGTGACCATCTACGAGGCCGACCCCGTAGCGGGCGGCGTCATGGTCAACGGTATTCCAATCTGGCGTCTGCCGCGCAGCGTCACCTACGAAGAATGCAACGAGTACATGGATGACCTCGGGGTCGAGGTGGTCTACAACACGCGCGTCGGGCGCGACATCCAGCTCACCGACCTGCTCAAGCAGTACGATGCCGTCTTCCTGGCCGCCGGCTGCTACATCTCCAACCCCATTACCGGGCCTGATGGGAAGGTCGTCCCCGGGGCCGACCTTGTCGGCGTCATGAACGGTATCGAATTCCTGGCCAAGACCAACTACGGCGAGCCGGTCTTTGTCGGCAAGCGCGTCGTTGTCCTCGGCTCCGGCTTTACCGCGATGGACTGCTGCCGCACTGCCATCCGCTTCGGCGCTGACAAGGTCTACGTCATGTACCGCCGCTCCAAGGAGGAGCAGCCTGCCGACGAGTACGAGGTCGACGAGGCGATCCGCGAGCACGTCGAGTTCCAGTATCTGGTCACGCAGACCGAGATCCTGAGCAAGGATGGCGTTCACGTCAGCGGCATTAAGTTCGTGCGCAACAAGCTCGGCGATCCTGACTCCAGCGGACGCCGTCGCCCGATCCCCATCCCGGGCAGCGAGTTCGTCCTCGATGACATCGACATGGTGATCGCTGCCTTCGGTCAGTATAGCGATTCCTCCTGGATTCCGGCCAAAGAGCTGAATCTGGAGGTCAATCGCCGCACCGGCGTACCACTGATCGACCGCGAGACCTGGATGACCAGCTATCCCGGCCTCTTCGCCGGCGGCGACTTCACCGAAGGCTCGCGTAACCTGATCTCTGCCATCGCCGACGGGCGCGACGCCGCCATCGCCATCAATCGCTACCTCGGCGGGCAGGATAAGCCGGCGGAGCCACCCGAAGAGATCGAACTGCCTGACTACCGCCGCGGCATGGTCGACGACTATGAGTCGATCCCGCATGAGAATATTCCATCGCTGCCCGTCAACGAGCGCTATAGCTACACGCGCGAGACCGAGACCGGCTATACCCCCGAGCAGGCGGTCATTCAGGCGCGGCGCTGCCTGCAGTGCCAGCTCAACATCATGATCGATCCCTCGATCTGTATCCTCTGCTCGGGCTGCGTCGACATCTGTCCGTACGACTGCATCAGCATGGAAGGTCTCTCGCGCGTCGTCAAAGGTGATCCACTCCACCAGCTGGCCGAGACCTGGGAGGGCGGCGCCGATATGATCATCGACGAGGAAAAGTGCATCCGCTGCGGCCTCTGCATCGTGCGCTGTCCAACCGATGCCATCTCGATGGTGCAGTTCGAGGTCGCCAGCCCCAACGATCGCTGGACGGTCTCCAAGATCCCGGTGCTCAACCGCAGCCAGGCCGGCACCAGATACTAGGCCAGATGCCGCTCGCTGCCGGCTCGATCACCAATGGCAGGAAAAGAACAAGAGGTCAGGGCTGCAGTCCAGAAATCAGATTGCAGCCCTGACCTCGCGTCCCTCGACGCTGACTCATCGCCAGCTGCCCTGCTAGACGGTGAAAGGCAGCTGGCTGTCCGCCCCGCCCCCGCCAGCATCACCTCAGGTCAGGCTGAACCGCGATCGCCGCCCTGGCTGCCCAGACGCTCGCGCATAAAGGTCAGCACCACACGATCGATGCGCTCCCCCTCCAGCCAGCGCTCTTCCAGGTTCTCACGCCCGCAGAAGTGCCAGAAAGCCTCGCGTGTCTGCGCGTCAAAGACGCCCGAGAGCGGGCCATGATAGTCACCGCTGCGTGTCAGCAACTCCTGCAGCTCGCGGGCAATCGCCTCATCGATTGGTAGCATATCCTGGGGATCAGGCGGAAAGAGGTAGAGTCTGTGCAATCGCAGGAGGCGAGCCAGCTCTTCAATCGGACGGGGATGATCATCGACGCGCAGATCAATGAAGCGATCGTTGAAGCCGCCATAACCACCCTTCTCGCGCACCACTAGCAGAGCCGCCGATTGTTGACCACGGCTGTCGCCGCCGGCCTCCTGACCTGCAGCCAGAGCCGCCAGCAGGCGATCACAAAGCTGACCAGACGTCTCTTCAAAAGTGCGCGCCATCGCATTCACCGTTTCCTCGTTGACCAAAATATTGCCCTGGCAGGCATAATGCTCGCCGACATGTCCACCGGCCCAGGGGAAGCATTCGCTACCAGTATAAGTAACCGGCGCACCGCTAGCAGGCACAATACCAACCTGGCGCTTGGCTCGCTCGGGATCGTCCGCCAGCAGCTGCTCCAGGGTTTCAGCCGCCGAAAGACCGCGGGCCAGCAGCTCTAAACCGCGTGGGCCATAGGTAGTATTGGCCCAAGATTGGGTGGCGATGGCGCCGATGCCAGCTTTGGCCCAGGGGACAACAGCCCCCACGGCCAAAAACTTCGACTGGACAGCAATGCCCAGCTCACCCGTCTGCGGGTCACGGGCAACGATCGAGAAGGTCATCTTCAGGCACCCCTTACGTGAAGCTGGTTGGGTTGGTTGAAGCTCCGATGTTGAGGTATTATAACATGCTCCCTTCCCGGGAGTAAGCGGCCACTGAGAGCGGCTGACCGAGAAAAGCGAGAGGATGGAGGGCTGGAGACGAGCAAAGGAAAAGAGGAAGGGGAGAGGAATCTTCACCACTGGCAGGCGAGGCATTGGCGGCCTTGACTTTCAGCAAGCTTTCCGTCACAATGGAAAAAACGCCATCACTGGCAACAGCAAGCGACAAGCAGCAGTACTCACGCGCGGGAGAAGGGAGTAGCCCAGACGCCAGAGAGAAGGCAAGGAAGCAGTGCCAATCAAAGAGAGGGGAAGCAGGAAGCAAGCACTAGCCAGGCTCACCTACGGAAGATGATAGGTGAGCGAACATCTCAGAAGAGGGGAAGGGAACGCAGGCGAGGGCCGCAGCGGCTGAGTATGTGAGAAGCCCCGCAAGGCGGGGCGTAGTATGTTGTTGGATGATGGCGCAGCACCACCACTCGGTATATCCCCCGGCCAGGGGCGCTGCCGCGGTGCGCGGTGACGCCACACGACTTGCTGAAGAGGTGGTCGGCAAGCAGGTCCTGTTTGTGGGAGGATATACCTGATACCCCAAGGAGCGAGCATGGTGCGACAGGACTGGTCGGATGAAGACCTCGTTCAGCAGTTGAAGGAGCGCAATCCCGATGCCCTGGAAACCCTCATTGCGCGTTACTCGCGCGAGATTTATTATTTTATTCGTCTCATTCTCAACGGCGTGGGGGTAGCCCAGGACGCGGAAGAGTGCGTCAACGATCTCTTTGTGGCCGCCTGGCAGGAGATCGAGACCTTCGATGCCAGTCGTGGTACGCTCCGTACCTGGCTGACGATGCGCGCGAAATACATTGCGCTGGACCGACGCCGTCAGCTCTGTCGACGACAGGTGCACGCTGTCCAGCCGGCGGAGGAAAATGGTCAGTGGGCTGCTGCCGATGGCAGCGGTGGGCGAAAAGGGAACCGGTGGGGTGGCCAGGAACAGGAGAATCGCGTTCCTTTGCCTCCCCATCCTGATACCAGCATGGAGCTGCTGCTGGAACAAAATGAAAGGCGCGAAGAGTTGCGCCTGGCCTTGGCGACGTTGCCTGAGCTTGACCGCTACCTGATCTATCAGCGCTATTTCCGGTTCGCCAGCACGGAAGAACTGGCGGCCAGAACAGGTCTCACTCGCCACGCGGTCGATACCCGCCTGTGGCGAGCGCGGAAGAGCTTGCGCGAGGCGCTCAAGGAGTATGCACATGAGTATGAGCGAATTTGAGGAGCAGGCAGAGAACAGGGAATGTCGCAACGCTGTCTCTTTCTCATTCGGTGGCCGCAGAGTGACGCTTCCTTCCGATTTTAGCGAGGAGGAAGTCGCTTTCGCCCAGGAACTGGATACGCTCTTCTCCCTCCCCGAAGAGGAGATTCCGCCATACTTTGTGCATACCTTACTTGAGCCTGAAGATCCGCGCTTTGCGCCAGTCGATTCCGGTTTTGAGCAAAGGATACGCGCTCGCGTCTTTCAGCGTCTAAGACTGCAGCGTCGTCTTTTTAACCTGGAGGAGAGACGTGTCTGGAGAGAGCTAGTGCGCGGGGTAGGCTTGAGCCGGCGCCTGCTCCTGGCCGGCGTCTCACTCCTGCTCTTCATGCTTCTGACGATGCTCATCACTGCTCCCTCGTTCGCCTCCGGCCTGGTGATCCTGCTGCAGGGAGTGCAGAGCGGGGTCTATCCGGTGCATGGTCCCCTGACGAGGCCTGTGGTCAGTTCGCCTCTTAATACGACTGCAGGCCACAACGATCAAGTGAGCCTGCTGGCTGTTGAGCGCGAGCTGCATTTCCCGCTCTATTGGCCGGCAGCTGTCCCTGATCACTATGTGTTGCGCAACATTTATCTCTATAGCGACCACGTGCGTGGCTGGCCTGTATGGACCGATGGGCCGATGGTGGAGTTCCGCTACTCCTTGATGGCTCCTGGTAGTCCCTGGCATGACGCGAGCGAGTTGGCGATCCGCGAGTTTAAGCCTTACGGCCAGGTCTATCAGGTAGTGGAGGCCAACGCCATCCATCCTCTTCAGGTCGATCACCAGGGGCGTGCGGCAGCCATCTATGTTGAAGGTCAGTGGGTGACCATCAATACCTACGCGCGCCGCTGGATCTACAACGGGCATTGCGAGCTGCTCACCCAGCACGACGGCGTCGTTTTCTGGATTGCTGGCCAGTGCTCGCCACAGACGGGCCTCAATGTGGAAACCTTGCTCTCTGTGGCGGATTCCTTGCAAGAGCTGCAGATACGGCATCTGCTCCATACCGGTGTCTCGCTGGTCTCGGCGACGGCCCTCAATCGCTACCTGCCTGGCCCCTTCGATGGCGTGATCCTCTCGCTCTCGCTCGATAGCAGCCTGGATAGCCCCTATCTCCGCCTCGTCGGCCCGGACCAGCCCGCCGAGAATTTAGGCCAGGCCAAGACCTCGTCATCTCACGGCTTGCAGGTCCAGGGTCATCAGAGCGCGAGTGGCCATACAGCGACGGCGCCTTCCCAGACGGGTCAGCAGCATCATCCTTAGCGAGGCGGGTTTTGCTGGCGTGGTTCCTCTCTAGACAAGGACCGGGCTGATCTGGTATCCTCTAAAAAGAGGAGCAGGATTGTGCTGCTCCTGTTCCTCTCGCGAGCATCAGGTTGTTCGCGAGGAAAGAGCAGAGGCGAATTCTGCTCACGATGGCGCTTCACTCTGCAACGACGCTGAGCGGCGCCAGGAGGAAGGAGCTTATCCTCAAAGGAGAGGGTCTATGAAGGCACAGGCTACGCAAAGGAAGGCCCAGTCACGGCGGCGTGGTCTCCCCAACCTCCGCCTCTGGCGACAGCGTCGCGGCCTCAGTATCGGCCAATTGGCAGATATGACTGGGTTGCGTCGCACGACAATCGCTCACCTGGAGGACGGGCGCGAGGAGCCTCAGCCTTATCACGTTCGTCTCTTAGCGCGTGTTCTGGAGATCTCTCAGCTGGAGCTGGTCTCTTAGCCAGTCCGGCTGGCAGGCCAGGGCGGACGGGTTGGCTGGCTGGTGGCTGAGGCGCCTGCCGTTATTTCACGGTCCTGTACTGCTGAGAGAAGCGCCACATGGTCTCATTCTTGCGCGGCCCTGTGGGCGGCAGACCGTTCACTCTCAGTACAGGCCCCTAGCTAGCCAGGACGAGAGCTTTATGTCGAACGAAGAGGAACGCCTGCAGGTCACGAGTAGCCAGCCGGTGCAGCCAACGCGCCGCCGCGGACGACGGCGCCTGATCGTGATACTCTCGCTCCTGGTAGCCGTGCTGGTGGTCCTGGCCGCTCTGCTCTATAGTCAGCGGGCCCTGGTGCGCTCCTTGTTGACCGGCTCGCATTTCGTGGGCGGCAATGCCACCGTGGCCCATCTGCAGCTCCCCCCCGGCTTCAGCGCCACGGTCTTCGCACAAGGCCTCTCTGCTCCCCGCTTTATTACTTTTAGTCCCGATGGCACGCTCTTTGTTGCCGAGCGTGGCACCGGAAGCATTGTGGCCTTGCCCGATCCGTCCCATAGCGGGAAGGCCGCTCGCCGCGTGGTCGTGGTCTCGGGCCTTGACGATCCGACCAGCCTGGTCTTTTATCAGGGCGCGCTCTACGTGGGCGAGGCCTCGCGGGTCACGCGCTTTACGCTCGATACCTCCTGGCATGTGACGAGCCGCAAGGTGATTGTGCCCAACTTGCCTACGGGCGGCAACCATGTGACGCGCACGGTCTTGATCGGCCCCGATGGCCGGCTCTATGTCTCGATCGGCTCCTCCTGCAATGTGTGCATCGAGCCGGACCCCCGCCGCGCAACGGTGATGGTCTTTAACCTGGATGGCAGCGGCGGCAGGATCTACGCCCGCGGCCTGCGCAATGCGGTCGGCATGGCTATCAATCCCTGGAATAACCAGATCTGGGTGACGAATAATGGCCGCGATCTGATGGGCGATAATACGCCGCCGGAGACAATCTATGCCCTCCAGGATGGGGCTAACTATGGCTGGCCTCGCTGCCACGCTGGGGATATTGTCGACCCCGACTATGGCCACCCCGGCGATTGCCGCGGCGTGGTGCAGCCGTTGGTGAAGATGCAGGCCCACTCGGCCCCGTTGGGCCTGGCCTTCTATACGGCCAACCAGTTCCCCGCTCACTACCACGGCCTCTTTGTGGCTTTCCACGGCTCGTGGAACCGCACGGTCCCAACGGGCTATAAGGTGGTCTTTATCCCGCTCGACTCCCACGGCTCGGTCGCTGGCCCCGTCGAGGATTTCGCTGCCGGCTGGCTGCTGAATAATAACGATGCCACCGGGCGCCCCGTGGGCCTGGCCGTCGACCCCCAGGGCTCGCTCTACGTCAGCGACGATAAGGGCGGCTATATCTATCGCATTAGCTATACCGCCCCACCAACCGTTGACCCCTGAGCAGACTGGCCGCTCCGCTCACCCTCGCTGAATGACAGACTTGACAACTCCTCCTGGCCCGGCTATCATATTAATTGACTGGTTAGTTAATATCTGGGCAGGAGAAGATGGCACGTCGGCCAAAGGCGGAAGGAACAGAAGATCGCCGCGAGCAGATTATCGATGCCGCTCTGCGTGTCTTTGCTCGTAAGGGGGTCGCCCGGGCGACCAATAAGGACATTGCCCGCGAGGCAGGCATTACGCCGGGCTTGATCTACTATTATTTTGCTGATAAGGAGGCCCTCTTGCGGGCCGTGATTGAGAGCCGCTCGCCGCTGCGCCTCTTTGAGCAGTTGGAGCCGGAGCAGTGGGACGCGCCGCCTGCCGAGTTCTTGTACGCGATCCTCTGTCAGGCGCTGAAGATTATCGAGAGCGAGCAGGTCATCAGTCTGATCCGCACGGTCCTTTCGGAGCTGCTCCACGGCGAGGAGATCCCTTTGCTACCAGGGCTATTCTTGCCACGCATCATCGGTGTTCTGCAGCGCTACCTGCGCCTGCAGCGTGAGCGGGGGATGGTGCGCACGGAGGTTGATCCCGAGGAGATGGCCCAGGTGCTTCTGAGCACCATGATAGGACTGGTCATGCGTCGCCAGGTGTTGCGCGATGCCACTGTGCTGCGCTATTCACATGAGGAGCTGGTGTCGCTGGTGCTCAAGACGCTCCTCCCCGGCTTGCTACCAGCGGGCTAGCGGCTTTTTTTTGAACGATCTTATTAATTAATCAATCAGTTAATACAAGGGAGGAGCACTATGGCCGAGAGCAGTCGGAGAGAAGCGGCTTCATTGGGAGCGAGGGAGAATGAGCCACTTGTGCTCTGTGAGGATCTGGTCAAGGTTTTTGGCAAGAGGCGCGTGCTGGATGGGCTGAACCTCAAGATTGGGGCAGGGGAGACCTTTGGGCTTGTGGGTCCCAACGGCTCAGGCAAGACCACCCTGATGCGCATCCTGGCGGGCCTGGTGCGTCCCACGGCGGGCAGTGTGCGCCTGCTCGGGCGGTGTCTGCCTGAGCCGCGAGTGGCGGCCTCGCTCGGTTACATGACCCAGCTCAGCGCGCTCTATCTTGATCTGACGGCGCGCGAGAATCTGCGCTTCTTCTGCAGCCTCTACGGCCTGCGCGGTCAAGAGCGCGAGCGGCGCATCGCTGAAATCCTGGCCCGGGTCGAACTGAGTGCCGAGGCTGACCGGGTCGTGGCGACTTTCAGCGGCGGCATGCGTCAGCGCCTCTCGCTGGCCTGCGCGCTGGTCCATCGTCCGCGGCTGGCGCTGCTGGACGAGCCGACGGTTGGAGTCGATCCTGAGTTGCGGCGCGCCTTCTGGGACTACTTCGCCCAGCTCAATCGCGAGGGAACGACCATTATCGTCTCGACCCATCATTTAGACGAGGCGGCCCGTTGCAGTCGGCTGGGACTGCTACGTTTCGGCAAGCTGCTGGCCTGCGGTACGCCCCAGGAGCTGCTGGAAGGGGCGGGCACCAGCGATATGGAGACGGCTTTTCTCTACTACGCTGCCCGTGGACGGCAGGAGGAGGTCACAGCATGAACGGTGCACGTGTCCTGGCCTTGACTTCACGCATTATACGGCAGATTATGCGCGACCGACGCACGCTGGCGCTGGTCTTTCTCGTGCCTTTGCTCGTGATGAGCGTGTTGTATGTCGTGCTCACGGGGAGCAGCGGCAGTGTCCCCACACTGGCCCTGGTGCGCCCCAGCGGGACGGGGAGCGAGGCCCTCAATACCTTCATCGATTGCCTGCTGCCGCCAGCCTCGCGTCTGAAGACGATAACGATCGCAGCCGATGAGGTGGAGAGTGTCCTCAACAAGGGCGAGGCCGACGCGGCGCTGATTTTCCCGGCGGATCTGGCGACCCAACTGGCGCGCGGCGAGCATCCCAGACTGCAGCTTGTGCTTGAGGGATCTGATCCCACGGTCGCCGTGGCCATGCGTGAGAGCGTGACGGCTCTGGTGCGTCAGCTCGATGTGGCCCTGGCGCAGGCCCAGAGTCGGGTCAGCCAGAGCCAGGGAGCAGGGCAGACCCCTCCTGGCGCTGCGCAGACCACCTCGCTCTTAACGCTGGCCGAGCCGCGCTATCTACATGGCGGTCCCGACTACACGTCTAATGACGCGCTGGCTCCGGTTTTTATCGGTGTCTTCTCTTTCTTCTTTGTGTTTCTGCTGACCTCGGTGGCCTTCCTGCGCGAGCGCTCCCAGGGCACAATTGAGCGCGTTCTGGCCTCACCCCTGAGCCGCGCCGAGCTGGTCATGGGCTATGTCTGCGGCTTCACGCTCTTCGCCCTGGTGCAGGCCATCGTCGTCTTACTCTTTGTGATCTTTATCCTGCGAGTGCACTATCAAGGGAATCTCGGCCTGGTTTTCCTGGTGGCGATCCTGTTGACGGTGAGTGGCGTCAATCTGGGCATCTTTCTCTCGACCTTTGCCCAAAACGAGTTTCAGATCATCCAGTTCATTCCGCTGGTCTTTGGACTGCAGATCTTGCTCTCGGGCATTTTCTGGCCGGTGGGGCAGCTTCCCGCCTGGTTGCAGCCCGTTGCCTATCTGCTCCCTTTGACGTATGCCAATGAGGCCCTGCGTGACGTGATGCTCAAAGGAAGCGATTTCGGCCAGGTTGCTCCCCAGTTGGCAATCCTACTGGTCTTCACGGTGCTGATGATTGGACTGAGCGCCTTGACCGTGAGGCGTCAGGTAGCCTGATGAAAGGCCGTGTCGGAAAGGAGGCGGCTGACCATGTTAGAAGAGAGCACTGTGACGCCGATAACTGCTGCTGAGGAGGCGGCCATTGCCTCGTCGTCGGCTGGGCCAGAGGTGACCTGTTGCATCGTTGGGGCAGGCCCGGCGGGCTTAATGCTTGGGCTGCTGCTGGCGCGCCAGGGCCTCTCGGTGCTGGTCTTGGAAGCGCATGGAGATTTCGAGCGTGATTTTCGGGGGGATACGATTCATCCGTCGGTGCTGGAGATCATCGATCAGCTCGGTCTGAGTGAGAGGCTGCTGGCGCTGCCCCATGCGCGCATCCAGCAGTTTGGTCTGCAGACTGAGGATGGCTGGCTGGAGCTGACTGATTTTCGCCTGCTCGCGACGCGCTATCCCTACATTATGCTGGTGCCCCAGGTCGACTTTCTGACGTTTTTGGCACGAGAAGCTCAGCGCTGGCCAGCTTTCCATCTGGAGATGGGGGCACGCGTCGAGGGACTGCTGGAGCAGGAGGGGCGTGTCGTTGGTGTACGCTATCGGACGCGCGAGGGCTGGCGCGAAGTGCGGGCACTACTGACAGTGGCCGCCGATGGACGTTTCTCGCGGGTGCGCCAATTGGCTGGCCGGTTTGCAGCCGGTGAAGACCTCGCCGCCGATCGACGTGCTCTGGTTCCGGCTCCCGCGCTGGTTTCGCTGGCTGGTGCGGCGGCGGCTCGTTCGTCTGCTTCTGGCCCACTTTATCGGTCTGGGGGTGCCGCAGGTGCGGGTGAAGGTGGCAGCAAGCTGAGGACAGGTGAGAGCCTGAGAGTGGGGAGGGAGGAGTAGCGCCAGAAGCAGGGGCAGTGTTTCGGCCTGCTTTCTCCCTGCGCAAGCGTCGCTGTAGAGTGAGTGGCGCTGCGCAGAGAGAAAGCGGATGAAGTGAATAGCAGATGTTGGCGGACGCACGCGTGCACTCAGGCCGTGATGGCGCCGACCTGCTTCTCGAAGTTCTTGAAGAACTGGTCGAGGGCCAGCTTGAGCGTATTTTTCATCACGACCTCGGGAGTGGCGGCGATCTTGCCTTCGAGGGTAGCCTCGGCGGCGTAGCTCAGGTTGGTGGTGGCGGCGCCGTCCTCGGCGAGCGTGATAGTGCAGCTGGCCTTGATGCGGCCCAGGGCATTATATGGCTCGCTCAGCAGCACGACGCGCTCGGGAGCCACGACCTCGCCGGTGCGCACGTAGACGGTGTAGGGTCCCTTCAGACCGGGGACATTGGGAGAAATAACCAGCTTCAGCTCACGCCCCGTGCGCCCATCGGGATTCTCGACGTACTCGGCGTTCTCGCAGCCGGGGATGCTCTCTTTGAGCACCTGTGGATCGAACAGGGCATCAAAGACGCGCTGGCGCGGGGCCTTGATCTGCTGACTGCCCGTGATTTCCATCGCGGTCTCGAAACCTTCCTCACAAGAAAATCTGGCCCTGCTCTGCCCGTGCGCCGTGATGGCGGTGGTGGGGACTGGCAGGGAGGTGTGTGTAAGGAATCTTCCTCAACACGATCAGTATATCCCCTGTATGAAGTCGCTTCAATCCAGAGGCTAGGAAGTACCAGGAGCACTCGGGACATGAGCGGGTGATCCGGGAGGGCGCCAGGCCCGCAGGAGAGCCTGGCAAGTTCTTGGAGAAGAGCTTAGTACAAGCGGTCTTGCTGCTTATCTCATTGATTGATGTTTCCCGCGATGCTGCCGCTTCAAAAGATGAATGGAAAAATCTAAGCCAGGCACTTTTATTCATCCTTCCATATATTTACAAGAATGATTTTTTTGTGTTATCATTTGTCTGAGTATCAATGAGCATAAAGATGCTCAGCAGCAATTGCTTCCAGTAAAAGGAAGGAGGGAACCTCGAGATGCTGAAGCGCGGACCGATGCTTCTTTGTCTGGCGTTACTCTTGCTGCTACTATCTCCTCTTTTTTTCTCTACAGCAAAGGCCTCTGCTGTTCATGCCGTCCTGACCAATGATGCTCTTCGTGAAGCAGCCCCGTCCTACTCTGCTACAGCTAGCCCTTTGGCAAGCAGCGGAGGCTATTTTAATGTGTTCTCGCTTGTCCGTCTGACGTCGTGTGTTGCGAGAACTCAGCCTTGAGAATTATTCCTGTCACACCGAAGCATACTTTGTCTACCAAGGCAGCCTCTATAGCCTGGCTGCAGATGCCCAGAGCAGTACGCCTAAGAGTCCGCCCAGGTAGGTTTCCAGGGAGGTCCTCTGTGTAGAGGACTTCCCTCTGGGGCCAGGGCAATGCGAGGTGTGGTTTTGAAGATAAGCAGACTTTGTGACAAATATCATATTGCGGCGTGTATCGTCATTCTGCTCTCCTCTCTACTGCGCTTCTATCTGATCCTGCTGGGCTGGCCATCCCTTGATAGCGACGAAGGGACAATGGGTCTCATGGCTCTCCACATTGCCTATCAAGGTGCTCATCCGCTGGTCTTCTATGGTCAGGACTATTTAGCTCCCATTGATGCCTACCTGGCCGCCTTCTTTTTCCACCTCTGGGGACCCTCAGTCCTGACTCTGCGCTTAAGTGTCCTGCTGCTCTTTTGCTTTTTTCTGATACAGATCTATTTACTGACTAGCCTGATTTATAACAAACCATTGGCGTTGGCTACTCTTCTGATAGTTGGGGCCGGTCCTGGCGAAGTGCTCTTTAGGGAGCTTGAGGCAGCCGGAGGGGCGCCTGATGTTCTCTTTTTTTGCTCTCTGCTATTGCTGGTAAGCTGCTGGCTTGTTTTTGGTCGCCAGAGGCACAGCGTGAATCAGAAATCGTCGAAACTCCGTGATGGAATAGCTCTTAGTCTATGGGGCTTTCTGGCCGGTGTGAGCATCTGGAGCGACCCGCTCGTGCTCCCTTTTGTAGGAACTGCTTTTCTTTTCATCCTTCAGGGCTATCACCAGCAGCTCAAATCACCGCTGCTCTGCCTCCTGTTAGTTGCTGGCCTATTGCTGGGTCTGAGTCCCGAGATTGCCTATAAGCTTACTGTTCCTCCCTCGCCATCGGCTCTATCTTTACTTGGACCAGGCTATCGCGAACCTGCTTATCCCCCTATTGCGTCGGGCAGCAAGCCGCCATCTGAAGGCGTGGCACTTCAAGCTTCGTTGCCCTTACAAGTTGCCGGGGCGCTGTTAGTGAGTTTGCCTTTAGCCACAGGAGGCAATGCTCTGTGTACGCTGGGACCGAGCCGCGCCTGGCCATTGCGGGCTGATCCCCAAGCTCAGCTTTGCACTGTGTTTCATGGGATCTGGTCCCTGGGCTATCTTCTACTCTGGGGCCTTGCGACCGGCCAGGCCCTTTTCTCCTGGTGGCGCTTACGGCAAGTAGACGTGAAAGCCGAGCCTGGTGCTCTTCAGACCAGATGTGTGGAGGGAGCCAGGCTCATGATTCTGGGAGGCGCTGGCGGCACCCTTTTTCTCTTTTGTCTTTTTCCTCAAGCAGCGCTTACTCCCTGGCCTTCATCTCGATACCTGGTAGGTCTTATCATCAGCATTCCTGCCTTGCTTTTCCCGCTCTGGCGTCTAGCCTTCCTACCCTCTAAACGCTTGCTCTGCAAGCCTCTTTTTCAGGCTGCTCGGCTCGGGGCAATGTTGATAGTGTTTACGGTTGCAGTTGCCTGGTGGTGGGGAAGCGGCCAGCTTCTAGCTCAGGCGCCTGATGTTCAAAAGCTGAATAACGAGCAACAAGCTTTGATGAACTTTCTTCTGAGACGAGGTGCTACACGTATCTACACCGACTATTGGACCTGTGACCGGATCGCTTTTCAGAGCACTGAGCGCATTATATGCAGTGTCCTTGATGCCGGGTTGCAACCTGGCCTTAATCGTTATCCCCCCTATAGCCACCTGGTCCAGGCGGCCCAGTCTCCTCCTGACTATGTCTTCCCCATTGACTCACCTCAGGATCTCAGACTGCAGCAGCTCATAGCGCTCGGCTATCATTATCACCGTTTGACATATATGAATTATGCTATCTATGAACCATTAAGAGGCACATAATTATGTAATATTTTGCTCCACTTAGAAATCGCTATCCTTGCACTATGAGCCGCTCACCAGCATCAAGGCATGGGACCACGTTGGAGCAGCCTGGCCTTTGGCGAGGCAGGTGGGTTAAAATAGCAATGGCGAAGTCATTCGAGTCGATCGGCTCTTCGAATTCGACTGGAGGAACAGCTCGCCCTGGCTGGCTATCCGGCCTTAGCCGCAGGCTGTCGTGAGATCAACTTTTTCTGCTTGCCCCTGCAATTGGAAATCATGGCGGTCTCCGCCGATGGTCGCTTACACAAGCTCCCCGACCTGGTTGGGGACAATCTGTGGTAGCGCCTGCAGCTCCCCTGGCCGGGTTCAAAGCCTCGCGGGGCCTTACAGCCAGCACTGACTGAAGGCTATCGGGGAGGCCTGGCAGGACCTCACCGGGGCCTGGTGAAGCGCCTGGTGGAACCCTGCCAGGACAACCAACCAGACTGCAGAGTCAAGGCAGTCAGTGGCTAACCTGGTACTCAGCCTGGCGGACTGCCCCGTCACAGGCGTCTCCTAGCCTGTGACGCGCCACAGAATCACGGTGTGATCCGTGGAAGCGGAGGCCAGCCCCTGCTGGCTCCAGGCCACAGCGGTGACGCTGCCGTGATGGCCGCTGTAGACCGTCGCGCCATTGCTGGAGAGCGTCCAGACGCGCACGCGCCCATCGCTACAAGCGGTAGCCAGGCGGCCTGGCGTTGTTGGGTCCCAGGCCAGCCCATTGACCGCCGCTGGGTGGGTCAGGTGCTCTTGAACGACGCCCGAAACGCTGTCCCAAATCACCACCTGGTGATCTGCGCCACCCGAGGCCAGCTGCGTGCCGTCCGGAGACCAGGCCACGCTCAGGGCGGCGCCGCGGTGGCGGTGGTAGCTTTGCAAGAGGCGCCGGCTGCTCAGGCTGAGCGTCGCCACCAGGCCGCTATCGAGCGCCAGCGCCAGGGTTTCGCCACCCGGAGCGAGTGCTAAAGCCCGAATACGGGCCTTCAGCAAGCTGCGCGTCGTCTGGCCGCTTAAAAGCAGCTCGTGACCACCATTGCCAAGTGTGCCGGCCAGGAGAACATCGCGCCGCTCGGTCCAGGCCAGGGCACTCACCGGGGCCCCCAGATCATTGAACGTCTGCTGTAAGGCCCCGCTCGTCGTCCAAATCTGTACCGAGTGATTCTCGCCGCCCGAGGCCAGCAGCGTCCCGTCGGCGCTCCAGGCCACTGCCAGAATGGGGGTAGCCTGCAGACTGTAGGTCAGCACTGGGCGGGCCTCGCTCGCCAGCCAGAGACGCGCCGTTTGATCGCGCGATCCCGAGACGAGGTGCGCTCCATCTGGGGACCAGGCCAGGCTGGTGACGCTGTCTTGATGTCCCTGTAGCACGGCCAGAGCCTGGGCCGGACGACTATTCAGTAGAAGATAGAGGCTGGTGCCCACAATGCCCGCGCCAACCGCTCCAGCGGCCATCAATGCCAGGACGCGCCGCCTGCTCATCTTCTCGCCAGGCCGCCGCTCTGGCCCAACCGGCTGGTGCGGAGCAGGTAGGCGAAACTGGCCTTTCTTCCGCGAGGATGCACCTGCCAGCGGTTGAGGCAGCACAGGAGGAGGGGAGCCGGGGGTTGGGGAAGAGGCTGGCAAGGTCGAAGGAGCGAAAACGGTTGGAGCTGAGGCCGCTTCCTGACGTTGTTGCAGGCTCTGAGGCGACGGAGCGCCTCCCGGAAGGCCACCCAGCGCCAGTGGCTGACCGCCGCGCGGCAGCTTGAGCTGCTCAATCTTCTCCGCCGCCAGTCTGGTCGCGGGCAAGGCAGGATCGGGCGACTCCCGCAGCAGCAAGGTACCGGCGGCATCGGCTTCACCAACGGGTCCCCCTTTAGTCGGCAGCCCCAGGCGCGGCTGCAGCGGCGAAGGACGGCTATGGGCGGCATGGGCGAAGGCCGCCGCAAAAGCTCCGACCGAAGGATAGCGCTCCTGTGGGTCTTTCGCCAGCGCACGTGCGAAAACCAGCTCCAGCTCTTCTGGCAGAGCCGGGTTGAAGGAGCGTAGAGGGGGCGGCTCCCGATGCAGATGCTGATGCATCAACTGGGCCGGATCGCCTTCAAAGGGCGTGTGCCCGGTCAGTAGCAAATAGAGCATGACCGCCAGCGCATACTGATCGCTTTCGGGGCGCGCTTCGCCGCCGAACTGCTCGGGGGCCATGTAGAGCGGCGTTCCAAAAATGTGGCTGGTGGCCGAGCTAAAAGAAAAAAACTTGGCCAGGCCGAAGTCCGAGAGCAGCAGATGCACGCGCGGCCCGCCTTCGATTCGCAGCAAGAAATTCGCCGGCTTGATATCGCGGTGAACGATGCCGCGATCATGAGCGTACTGCAGGGCGGAAGCCGCCTGCTGGAGGTAGTCTTCGGCCTCGCTCAGAGTCAAAGGCCAGGCCGAGGGCAGACCTGGTGGCAGCTGAGGAACGCGGCTGAGCGACTGCTGGGAGGCCAGACCTGCCCGGCGACGCAGCCAGTCCCAGAGCGAGCCTTCTGGGCGATACTGCATCACCATATAGGCGCGCCGGCCCAGCTCGGTCTCTTCCTCTCCATAGCGATAGAGCGGCAGAATATGCAAATGATCCAGGCTCGCCACAGCGCGCGCTTCCTGTTTGAAGCGCTCAAGCGCTTTCTCAGCCTCGAGGAAGTCGCTGGCCTCGGCGCGCACCACCTTAATCGCGACCTGCTGGCCAATCATAGGGTCCTCGGCCAGGTAAACGGTGCCCATGCCGCCGCTGCCGAGAAGCTGCTTGATAGTGTATCCCCCGATTACCGAGCCGATCAGTGTATCCACAGCCTTTGTCTCTCCTGCTCGTCAAGCGTTCGCTGAGGCGGAGCTGTCTTTCATCCAGGCAGTAGACAAAGCGAGCACGATGGGCTGACGAAGAGACGGACCTCCGGGTCCGGGAGAGAACCCCTCTCTTCTTTGGGCCCTACTCGCGTGCTTGCCCTGTCCACTACAGAACAGCCCAGCCCATCGTGGCATAATAGCATGTGCCGGGCTGCCTGTCGACCGCTGCTGGCCGGATCGGGGACCGGCCTCGTCGATCTTGAGCGATTCTGGAGAAACGTCCTGACCAATCTCCTTCACTCACTCTCGCTGGCCTCTTCTCGCCGGCTCGCTTTCCTGGCTCTCCTGGCTTAGTAGGAGGTCCTGACTGCGGCGGCAATGAGCGCTACCAGCCCTAGGAGGCCACAGCAGGCCAGCAACATGAGGCCGCCGACGGGGATCAACACCGCTGCGCTCGCCGGGCCACCCGGCAGGCGCTGGCTGCCCATCGTCGCAAAAACCAGCAGAACAATGGCATAAATGGAGGCAATCAGCTCCACAATCAAGACGAGAATATTGACGAAAGGAATGATCCCAATGATGCTACCGGCAAGGAGAATGGTCAATAACGGTCCATAGGCGAGCATGCCGCTGTAGCATTGCTGCAGAAAGTTGCCCTGCCCGTTGAAGGCTTTGGCCAGCAGGTAGATCAGCCCTTGAAGAATGAAGAAGCCACCAATCAGTGAGACAAAGTAGATCAGCGAAGAGAGCAGCGAGCTGGCAACGTTGGCCGAGGCTATCAGGGAGATGTAGGCGCTGGGAAGAATGCTCACGAGCAGAGCACTGGTGGCCAGCCTGGTAAAGAAGGTAATAATGGCGAACAGCGCTGCGAATCCCAGAAGCTGCACCCAAATGATATCCCAGGAAGCCTTTCCCAGCTCCTGCGCAAATGTCTCCGCTGATGGGCGCGAGGCCACGCGCAGGTACTGGCCTGGCAGCTCGCGCAGGGCCTGGCCCAACGGCAGCGGCGCGGCCATGACTGGCGGCGGGTAGGTACCGGGTTGCCAGCCGTAGGAAGTCGGGGGCATATACGGGTTCGTTGAGGGTTGAGGCCCAGGCCCGTAGGGATTGACAGGCGGCTGATACGGATTGGCAGGCGGTGGTGTGGGCGACACAGGTGTCTCATAAGGGTTTGGGGGGGGCGTCGGCTGCTGCGGTACCTGCCCACCCTGGTTGGGGTCCCAGCTCATCGGTTTAAGCTCCTTTCCAGCTTCTCACAAGAGATCAATCAATCCATCAGATGAATGGATACAGGCTTCTCAATGATAACATAACGTTATAGGTTGCGTCTACTACAATTGCTCATCCCTCTGCTTGCCAGAGCAGTCGCATCATGCCTATAATCAAGGAGGAAAGCTCGCTCGGTGGCGCATCCGTCTATTCATCTCCTCTGCCCATATGCGCCCCTGTCGCTTCGCTCGGCTCAGGGATGGGCTGTGTGTCCAGCAGACAACCCAGGAGCGATCGGTGACCGCGAGGCGAGTTTGCCCTTCCCTTGCCTGAGCGTGTGAGGGCGAGGGCTGCTCTCATCCGTGTTCTTGAGACAGAAAGGGGAATAGCTCTCTATGGCCTGGGCGATTCTGACCGCTGCCTTCCTGGCCTCGGCGGTCGAATTTGTCGAAGCCTTCACCATTGTGCTCGTTGTGGGATTGACCATAAACTGGCGCAGCTCGCTGGTTGGGGCTGCTGCTGCCGCCGCCACACTGGCCCTGCTGGTGGGCGCTCTGGGCCTGGCCCTCGTCTACTGGATTCCGCTCGCCCTGCTGCGCCTCGTAATTGGCATTCTGCTGATTCTTTTTGGCCTCAAGTGGCTCAAGAAGGCTATTCTACGCTATAGCGGCCTCAAGCCGTTGCACGATGAGGAGGCCATCTTCGAGGAACAGATGGCGGCTATGCGGGCGCGCGGGGAAGGACCGCGTTCTCGTCTAGAGCCGTTTGGCGTGGCGCTCTCCTACAAGACTGTCTTACTGGAGGGGCTGGAGGTGGCCTTTATCGTGATCTCCTTTGGCAGTAGCGCCCTCACTCCCAGCTGCAGCGCTGGCTGCGCCCTCGGCACCGCGACCCTGGGGGCTGGCGCTGCCGGGCTGTTGGTGGTGCTGATCGGGCTGTTGCTGCAGACCCCGCTCAAGCGCGTCCCGGAGAATACGCTCAAGTTTCTGGTTGGCATCATGCTGACCACCTTTGGCACTTTCTGGAGCGGTGAGGGTTTGGGCGTCAACTGGCCGCTAGAGGATGCCTTCCTGCTGGTGCTGGCCGCCTTCTACTTGCTCTGCTCCGCCCTGCTCGTGCTCTGGCTCAGGAGCCTGGCCCGCCGGCGTGCTGTCCCGGGCTTCAGCCCTGCCGGCCTGCCAGAGAAGGGAGACCGCTAATGCTGCCGCGACTGCTTAAGCCGCTGCGGGCCTTGTACCAGTTTCTGGTGGGCGACCCACTTATTCTGAGTGGGGTGGTTCTGCTGTTTGTGCTCCTGTTGCTGCTACCTGTGGGTCTGGCGCCGCTGCATGCTGTCCTCCTGGTGGTGGCTCTGCCTGTCATCCTGGCCGCCTCGCTCTGGCGTGAGCTGCGCTAGCGCCTTGGGAGAGGCCTGATAGAAGCCGGTGAGGCGGGGCCGCGTGGGATAGGATGGGGTACTTTGTCCCACACGGGCCCGCCTCCTCGCAGAGAGAGGGAAAGAAGAAAGGACAGTTGCCGCCTTGGGCGGATTAGATCCAGATGTCTGAGGTGCAGTCGCCGCCTGGATAGCGCATCTCGTGCGCGCGGGCCGGTCCGGCTGGCTCCTGACCGAAGTCAACGTAAAAGTTCTCGTTGATCTTCATGCCGCCGTGCTCGGGATCACAGTCGATCTGCAGCAGGTAGGAGCCGCGCCTGGCCAGCTCGGGGTAGAACTGGTTATCCCAGCTGCTGTAGAGCGAGTTCGTCACGTAGAGCCGGCGCCCGTCCAGACTCAGCTGCAGCATCTGTGGTCCGCCGACCAGCTCGTGGCCTTTAACCGGCTGAGCCTTGCCGAGCAGGCCGCCGCACCAGACCTGGCCGGTCAGGCGTGGATGGGCCGGATCGCTGATATCGTACTGGCGGATGTCGCCGTGCAGCCAGTTCGAGAAATACAGGTAGCGGTCGTCCATCGAGACCAGCAGGTCGGTGATGAGCGAGGGAACGGGGAAGGGCCAGCCCTCCAGTTCAATCGCTGGGACCTCGATCACCGGCTGCACCTGCCAGCTCCCGTTCACGCGCTCCCAGTGCCAGATGACGCTGCTGAGGGCGGCGCCGACGAAGCCATGCGTGCTGTCGGGATTGTGATAAAAGCGCACTTCCAGCGGGATCAGCCCTTTTTCGCCCAGGTCGACGCTCTGGACGATCTCATGGCGCTGCCAGTCCCAGAAATGAATCTGGCGTCCGTATTTGCCGGCCTGGACATCCTCTAGATTGAAACCGTCGAAGTAGGTCTTCGGCGCTCCCCACTCGCTGCTGACCATGACGTTGTGACGCGGCTGATACCAGAAGTCGTAGTTGAAGCGCATGGCGTCGGCTTTCTGCTCCCAGCGCCCGGCGATGCGGAACTCCTCGTCGAGGAGCAGGAAGCCGCCAGGGCCGTTACCCTCGCCGTCGCCCAGCATCGAGATCATGACATGGCCGTCGGGCAGGCAGTGCACGGTATGTGGGGCGCTCAGGTTGGTCTTGGCCTTGATTTCTTCCGGCTCAATGACGTTGTGCAGCCGAGGGGCCCGCTCGTCCTGGGTGTCGACGATGTAGATGCGACTGGAACGGTTGCCCGGGATCACCAGGAAGCGCCGCGACTTGTGGGCGTCGCCGTGGCAGGAGCTGCAGGCGTTCCAGCCAAAGTGATGCAGCTCATCGCCGACGTAGGGCATGATGGTGCGATGAATCACCTGCGAATAGGTGGGCGAGTCGGGATCAACGTCGATGGTGGCCAGGTAGTCGGGAGCTTCAACGCCGGTGCCAACGTGCAGGGCAATGGTATAGAGCACCTGCTCCCGTGGCGCCCTGGTCGCCTCTTCGGGCGAGGCGTAGCCCGGCCCACAGGCCGCCCCGTTGTGCTCATGATGCTCATGATGCTCGTGCTCTGCTGGATGGTGGGCATGCTCGTGATGTTCTCCAGCGCTCATGATTCTCTCCTCTGGCTTGGCCTCTTCCAGGCCGGCGGGCCGGGCGCCCTGACTCTCTGATCACGCACAGACCCGTCGGCGTTCGTTCATACAACCCATTACATGATTTAGTTTATCCAGAAAATCAACAATACGCAAGGGGGAAAAAGGCGCCGCCCGAGAAGGCGGCGCGGCGGGGTGGAACTACTTCATAGCTGTCTCGGCGATGTAGCGCAGGTCCAGCTCCTCCAGCTCGCGCTTCTTGCCGAGCAGCAGCTTAGCCATCTCAAAGGCGCGGTTGAGCTGCTCGTGTTCGAGGGTGTAGCCCAGCTCGCGCATCTGGGCAGCGAGGGCGGCGCGGCCCGAGAGCTTTCCCATGCGGATGCGGCGCTCGTTGGCGCTCAGGCCAATCGACTCGGGGGTCATGATCTCATAGGTGCGAGCATCCTTGAGCACGCCATCCTGATGGATGCCGCCGCCGTGGCTGAAAGCGTTCTGACCAACGATGGCCTTGGTCCATTGGGGCTGCATGCCCGAGTATTTGGCGATCAGGCGGCTGGTAGGGATAATCCTGGTCGTATCGACGCGCACGTCGAGACCCAGGTCCGCCGAGCGTGTGCGGATCGCCATGACCACCTCCTCGGTGGCGGCGTTGCCGGCGCGCTCGCCCAGGCCGTTAAAGGAGGTATCGACGCGCTCCGCGCCGTTGCGCAGGCCCTCCAGGGCGTTGGCCACGGCCAGGCCCAGGTCGTCATGACAGTGGGCCGAGATGCGGATCGTCGGAAACTCGCGCTTGAGATCGGCGATGAGTTGGCCGAATTCCCAGGGCAGGGCGTAGCCCACGGTGTCGCAGATCGTGACGAAGCGCACGCCCTCTTTAAGGATGGCCTCGCAGACCTCCAGAATGAAATCGTGCTCGGTGCGTGTTGTGTCTTCGAGGGCGAAGTCGACGGTCTCGGTCAGGCTGCGGGCATAGGCCACGGCGGTGCGCGCCATCTCCAGCACTTCCTGGCGGCTCTTGCCCAGCTTGACCTGGCGATGAATAGGGGAGACGCTGATGAACGGCTCGATCGCCGGGTGGGCGGCCACTTTGACGGCCTCCCAGGCAGCGTCGATATCACCCTTGACAGCGCGGGCGATGGCGCAGATCTCGGCGTTCTCGACCTGCGAGGCGATCAGGCGCACCGCCTCAAATTCGCTCGGGGAGGAGACCGGAAAGCCGACGTCCAGGGTATCGAAACCCATGTCGGCCAGGGCCCGGGCGATCTCCAGCTTCTCTTCGGGGAAGTAATTGACGCCGGGGGTCTGCTCTCCATCACGCAGAGTGGTTTCGTAGAATTTGACGATGCGTGGCTGCGGTCGCTCTTGCTGCTGTGGCTGGGTCGTCATTGTTCTCTCCTTACTACAATGTAACACGCTGTCCGCGCGCCCTTGCGCGAAGCAGCGAGTGAACGCATGAGAAGCAAGACGGGAGACGCTCGCTCGCGCCACCTGTGTCCGCTCTCGCCCCTGCTCCTTCGTTCCTCTTCAGCTTCAGCTATCTCTCGGTCTCCCTATCATCTGTAAACATTATATGTCTCTCGCTGAAGGGGACGCAAGGACCGTTCCAGCCGGCAGGCATCGAGCAGGATCAGGTGGAGGCGTCTCAGCCATCCCTGGCCCGCTCGCAGCTCAGCGGTGCTGTGAGAAGAGCCAGGGGAAGAAGTCGCTGACGCGCAAGGGGCTATTCTCCAGCGAGTAGACGTAGCCCCAGACGCCATGCCCGGCGCCGGCGAACTCGGTATAGCGTGGCTGGCCTCCGGCAGCGCGCAGGGCCGCAATCATGTCGCGCGAGCCGCTGACGGGCACTACTGGATCGGCGGAGCCGTGGAAGGCCCAGATCGGCAGACTCTTGATGCGCGCAGCCAGCGAGGGGTCGCCAGCGCCGGCGATGGGGGCCGCGGCGGCGAAGAGATCCGGCCAGCGCTCAATGGCGTCCCAGGTCCCGTAGCCACCGTTCGAAAGGCCCGTGACATAGAGGCGCGTGCGGTCAATGTTGTTGGCATAGGCGTGCAGCACTCGGTCGAGCAGGGCCTTCGTCAGCTGGAGCGGGATGCTTGGCTGAGCTGGCTGGTGATAGGAGCCGCCGTGAATGGGGACGTTGACCCATTGCTGCCCCTGTTTCATCTGCGGGACCAGCACGAAGCAGGGCCAGCGTTGCTGGATGTGCGGGTTGGCCGGTCCCTGATAGTCGCTGCTCCAGACACGCACGTATGACTGATTGAGCAGGAGCTGCTCATTCTGGGCGGCGGTATAATTGGGCCGGCTGCGCTCTCCTCCTCCGTGGAGGAGCAGCACCAGCGGGTAGCGCTGCTGAGGATTGAGCGGCTGGGGGACATACAGATAGTAGACCAGGCTGTTGCCCCCCTGCGAGAAGAGGTGCGCAGTGAAGCCCAGGTAGTTGAGGCCGGGCAGGGCCGGCGCGAGCAGGGAAGCGCTTGCCGTAGGAGCCGGTGTCAGGCGCCGGCTCGTCAGCGGCTCCTGCTGCTCGTTGCGGTGAGGCTGAAGCGCCAGCGGCGAGGCCACGCTCCGGCGCAGGCCGAGGGAGCCGCGCAGACTATAGAGCGTGGCGCCCATCAGACAGGCCAGGACCAGCACTATCAGGACAATGGTTCTTATGTTGTGCTTGTTGCTCATAGCGAGCCAGTGCTCCAGACCGGAGATCTTGAGGCGCGGAGGCGCCAGCGGCATCTGCGGGGCCGGTCTGCGAGACTGCCGGCACAAGGGCGATCGTCGCTGCTGTTGGTGTTGGTGTTGGAGCGGGCTGCCTTCTGCCAGCGTCGGGCAGGGCCTCGGCTTGGCCCCCTTGCCTCTGACTCTGGTGGCTGCCAGTGCTGCGAGGCCGCGGTCCTGCGCGCCCTACCAGGCGGCTCAGCCAGGGTGTATACATCAGCGCGCTGCTGATCGCCAGTGAGAGTATGGCTACGGCAGACCAGAGCAGGACGACGCGCAGGGCGACGGGCCAGCTTCCTGGCAGGAGTGAGAGCAGGCTGCCACGCAGTTGGTTGAGGATCAAGACATGGATCAGGTAGACGCCAAAGGAGGCATCCGAGCAGAGTGCCCAGAAGCGCACGCTCAGACGCTTGCTCACCTCCCGACCCGGGAGATCCGCAAAACCAATCGCCCAGCGACTGCAGAGCCAGAGAGCCAGGCCGATAACCGCTACGCTATAGAATACCATACTCGGCTGCAGGACAGAAGTGGCGTAGCCCATTGGCTCGCGATAAACGCTGATCTGCTCGGCAAAATGAACCCAGAGCGCCAGTAAAGTCAGCACAAAGAGAATGATAATCAGACGAGCGTGACGCAGCACGAAGGCGCGCACCCGTTCGAAGTAGAGAGCTGCCAGCCCGCCTAGCACAAAGTAAAACTGGTACATCAGAACGAAGCGGTCTTGATAGACAGCCACTGTGTGCCAGAAGGGATCGCTGCTACGCTGTACCGTATGGTAGTCGACGTAGAAGAGCAGGACCTGCAGCGCGAAGCTGCCGAACAAGAGCAGCCAGGGATGGCGCTGCCAGCGCTTGAGCAGGCCCATGAAGAGCGGGAAGATCAGGTAGAACTGGATGGTGAGCAGAATGTAGTAGAGCTGATAGGAGGCGTTGCCGGTGGCCACATCGAAGAGGGCCGTCTTGAAAAAGGTGCTCCAGGAGCTGGGATGCGTGTTAACGACAACATAGACCAGGCTCCAGAAGACGTAAGGGAAGATGACGCCCAGGCTGCGCTTTCTCCAGAATTGCCCAAGCGGGAAGCGGCGCCCGTTGTAGACATAGACGAGGGCGAAGGCCGTGACGAACATGAAGATCTCGCGCGTGAAGTGGAAGGCCACGAGAAAGGCGTTCTGGATGGCATAGCCTGGCCCGTTCCCATTGAGGAAGGCGGTGGCCGCCAGGACATGCACCGCGATAACGCTGAGGGCCGTGCAGGCGCGCAAGGGATCTAGCTCGTAGACATGCGGTCGCTTCCCGCTGCCGGCTCTGGGGCCGGGGCTGTCGCTAGCACGACGAACGCTGCTGCTGAGGCTGGTACTGGTCTGGCTCAAGGTTGACGACTGGCCTCCTCCCTGGCAATCTGCTGGAGCTCGCCACGCGCTTGCTCGCGCGTGCGTAGCAGGCGGCGGTCGATCTTGCCGGTGGCGTTGCGTGGCAGTTCGGGCAGGATCAGGAAATCGACGGGGACGCGCGGCGGGCTGAGGCGCTGGCGGGCGTAGCGGCGCAACTCCTCGACGCTGAGCTGGCGGCCCTCCTGCAGGCTCAGGTAGGCGACCACGACCTCACCATAGAGCGGATCAGGGCGTCCAACGACGGCAACCTCGCGCACTGCCTGGTGTTCCTGGAGGGTCTCTTCGATCTCGCGGGGGGCGATGTTCTCGCCGCCGCGGTTGATAACTTCGCGCAGCCGTCCCTTGATGAAGAGATAGCCGTCCTCGTCGAAGTAGCCCAGGTCGCCGGTGCGGAACCAGCCCTGCTGGAAGGAGGAGGCGCCGGCGCCGTCCTCGTAGGCGCTGATGACGTTGGGGCCGGCGATGCAGATCTCACCCACTGCGCCCGGTGGCAGGTCATAGAGTACGGACTCGTCCAGGCCCTGAGCCACGGCCTGATCCCGCGGCAGACAGATGCGCATGGCGACGCCAGTTGGATGGCCCACCGAGCCGGGCTTGTGAGGGGCCGGCGGCAGGGGATTAGCCGCGACCTGGCTGCCGGCCTCTGACAGCCCGTAGGTCTCAATCAGCGGGATGCCAAAGCGCTCTTCAAAGGCGCGCAGGTTGGCCGGCGGCAGCGGGGCCGAAGCGCTGCGCGCGAAGCGCAGCCGACCCGGCAGAAAAGCGGGCTGCTCCTCGTTTTCGAGCAGCAGGGCCACGATGGTGGGCACAACGCTGATCCAGGTAGCTTCGTAGCGCTCCACCCACGACCAGAAGCGGCGGCGGCTGAAGCGCGGGGCCACGATGAGTGTGGCCCCGGCCAGCAGCGAGGCGCAGAGACTGACAACGGGCGCATTAATGTGGAAGAACGGCAGGGTGGTCAGACCGCGGTCGACGCTGGTCAGGGCGTGGCTGCGGCGCACCTGCTCGGCAGTCCAGGCGATCTGGCGCTCGCTGAGGGCCAGCCACTTCGGCTCGCCCGTACTGCCAGAGGTGCTGAGATAGACTCGCCCCTCGCGGACACTCAGGGCCTGCTCCGGCTCCGGGGCATGGCTCACATGCTCAGCAAGCTGTGAGGCTGTGAAAAGACGCTGCCCAGGCGACAAGAGCTGTGCGCTCCAGGCGCTTTCTCCCTCGTCGGCAGCGCAGAGAATGCTCGGGCGCTGCCGTTCGAGCAAACGGCGGGCCTCGTCGGCGCTGGCCGCTGGCGGCACAGGAATCAGATCGTAGCCGCTGCTGAGGGCTGTCAGCCAGACCAGGCCGGTGAGCAGGCCGCCCGGCAGGGCGAGCATGATGCGCTGAGGCGGTGGACCAAAGAGTCGCTGCAGAAGGGCCAGGCCCGCCAGCGCCTGCCTGTAGCTCAGCTCGTTTCCACTCTCGGCCTCAACGAGCAGAGCCTTGCCCGGCGTCCGCCGGGCTCCGCGCTGCAAGCTGGCAAACAGACGACCGGGTGGGAGCGCAGCCCGCGACGGGAGCACTCGCCCGGCATTGCTCGTTGAAGGCAGGCTAATAGTAGTCATACGTGTATCCTATCCATTCTTCAGAGATTGTCTCTGCTTTCCTTTTCTATCAGCAAACAGCCGATAAATGAGGTCGGCCTGCGTCAGTATGGTAGGGCAGCCGGATTGGCACGAGAATGAGCACAGCTTTCGATAAGGCAAGCATTGCTCTGGTGAAACTGCCATCCATCTTGCCACCTGGGGCTGAAAAAAGGCCGCAGCGAGCCTGAAAATTCGCTGAAATGGCGCCTCCAGCGGCTCTGCTGGCGCGCTGACCGCGGGCGCTGGCCGTGAGAAAAAAGGGCTGAGCACTCGCCGCAGGGGGCAAAAAGTGGGGAGGGGTCGGTCATTCAGCAAATTTTCAGCCGGGCTTGCTATATACCATGCAGGCATTGTTCACTATCCCCAGGGGGCCAGTCGACCGCCTGACAGCTTCACCTTTTTGGCCCCGCTGAGCGTATAGAAAGAGAGAAGCCGCAGCATCCAGCAGTAGTAGTAGCAGTAGTAGTAGCAGCAGAGAGCAGGTCTGCATTTGCGTTTGTACCGATACGATAGGGCACAGGATTTCAGTATGCTAGCGAGTAACAAGGAGCATAACGGAAGCAAGAACAAGCAGCCATCCGTATTAATTGTCGATGACGAGCCGCAGATCATTGATTTTCTACAGATGGGTTTTGTCTATGAAGGCTTTCAGGTGCTGGTGGCCACCAGCGGGCCGGAGGCGGTGCGCATGGCCACGCAGCATCAGCCGGACATCATCATTCTTGACATCATGCTGCCCGGCTGCGATGGCCTGGAAGTCACGCGCCAGCTGCGGCGCAGCCATGACATCCCAATCATCATGCTCACGGCCCGCGACGAGGTTGACGACCGCGTGGCCGGCCTGGACTGCGGCGCCGACGACTACCTGACCAAGCCCTTCGCCTTTCGCGAGCTGATGGCGCGCACGCGGGCCGTGCTGCGCCGTCATGGCAACAACGTCGCCGACATACTCTCGTTCCAGGACATCACCCTTGATCGTGGGACTCATACCGTCACCCTGCGCGGCGAGCCAATCGACCTGACGCCGCGCGAGTTCAGCCTGCTAGAGCTGTTCCTGATGCATCCGCGTCAGGTCCTCTCGCGCGACACCATTCTCTCGCGCGTCTGGGGCTATGACTACGTCGGCGACGACAACATTGTCGAGGTCTACGTCCGCCATCTGCGCGAGAAGCTGCACGACAATCCGCCACGCTTGCTGCAAACGGTGCGGGGTATTGGCTATACCCTGCGAGGCTAAAGCATGAAGAAGCGCGCCAATCTTCTGCAGCGACTCTTACGCCACGTGCCGATTCGCTGGCGCCTGGTGCTGGTCTCCCTTGGCCTCTTGACCCTCCTGCTCGGCTCGCTCGGAGTGGTCATCTCGCTGATTGCGGAGCAAGACCTGCTCTCCAATCAGGTTGATGTGCTCTGCAACGAGGCTCAGGTGGCCATCAAGGGCATCATGAAAGGCAACCAGGATCATCCGTTCCGTCTCTCGTACACCTTTCTGCCGCCGGAGAAGCCGTCGGCGGACTTTCTCTATACCGCCTCGACCCTGGCCTTCCGCCTGGTGAGTCCCAGCACCAACGCCGCCATTCTGGCCAGCGACGGCACGGTCCTGGTGCCGGGCAGCACTTCCCCCTTTGCCTTGCAGCCCATCAGTGTGCCGCCCTCCCAGGTGCGATTAGCGCTGCTGCGCAGCGACCAGCATCCGCCCTATCTGGTGCTCAAGGGCGCCAATGGGCAGCCGCAGCTGGTGGTCTTCCTGCCGCTGGTCGATACTTTTCGTGACCATACACTGGGCATTCTGCAGATCAGCACCTCGACGACGCCGATCGATGACTTTTTGACGACGCTGCATCTGACGCTCTTTATGGGCGTGGTGGTGCTGCTGGGCCTGGCCACGGCCCTGATCTATCCGCTGGTGAGCGTGGCCCTGCATCCGCTGGTCGAGATCGAGCGCACCAGCCAGCGCATTGCCCGGGGCGATCTGTCGATGCGCATTGATCCGCCGCCGACGGATGACGAGATCGGGCGCCTGGCCCACTCCTTCAATCAAATGGTGGCGCGGCTGGAGGAGGCTTTCCAGCGTCAGAAGCGCTTCGTTTCGGATGTCTCTCACGAGCTGCGCACGCCGCTGACAGCCCTCAGCGGGAGTCTGGAGATGTTGCTGCTGGGGGCAGATCGTGGCGATCTGGAGGCGGCGCGGCGCCTGGCGCGCGGCATGTATGCCGAGGTCCAGCGTCTGCAGCGCATGGTCGAGGATTTGCTGGTGCTGACGCGGCTTGATGCGGGTCGCCTGGAGATGCGGCGCGAATTGATCCGGGCTGAGGATATGCTGGCGACCGTCTGTGAGCAGGCGGAGCATCTGGCGCGCGGCCAGATCTTGCGTTGGAGCGTGGCCCCGGGGACGCCGGCCCTGGTGGGCGATAAGGATCGCCTGCGTCAGGCCCTGCTCAATATTGTCGATAATGCCTTGAAATATACGCCTGCTGAGGGGACAGTCGAGCTGCAGGCCAGTCCCGCCAGCGGGGGTCTGGTCCTGCTGAGCGTGCGCGATACGGGCGAAGGGATTCCTCCCGAGGCCCTGCCGCATGTCTTTGAACGCTTCTTCCGCGCCGACCCGGCCCGCAGTCGAACGGGCCGCCGGCCTGGTGGCAGTGGTCTGGGACTGGCCATCACGCGCGAGCTGGTGGAGGCCCAGGGCGGCAAGATTCGCCTGGATAGTCGGCTGGGTGAGGGCACGACGGTCACCATTCTCTTCCCCGCCGCCGTCGATGGACGCTCCGCGCCTCGCGGCGAGGATGCGGCGCGCAGTCGCAGCCTGTCCCAGCCGGGTAGTCGGCCCTCGTGAGAGGAAGGCAGCGAGGGGAGCCAGCGAGCCTGCCCGCTGGAACACGGCGGAACAGGCAACAGGAGGCGGGCGAGGGAAGAGAAGAGGGAGGAGGAGGAGGAGGAGGAGGGGGAGGGGGACGCCAGCGGAGGGGCGTCCCACCTCAGCAGAGCGAAGGTTGCAGGGAGATGGTAGTATGCTCGCTCTGACCGGCGGGCTGCACGAGCCAGCGTGGCTCGCTCAGGTACTTCCAGCCGCCGTCGGCCAGGATGATCACAATCTTACCTTCTTCCATGTGCTCAGCCACGCGCAGAGCCACGTCCAGCACGGCCCCGCTCGACGGGCCGGCAAAGATCCCTTCTTGCTCCTTGAGCTGTCGCGTGCGCTCCCAGGCTTGTTGACTGGAGACCAGCAGGCGCTCATCGATGACGCCTAGATCCAGCACCGGGGGAACGAAGCCATCGGCCAGGTTGCGCAGACCCTGGATGCTGTCACCCTGGACCGGCTCGGCCCCGATGATGCGGATGGTCGGGTTGTGTTCTTTGAGGCGGCGCCCGATGCCGGTCAGGGTGCCGCCGGAGCCGAGGCCAGCCACCACCACGCTGACATCGGGCAGATCGCGCAGCAGCTCCACCCCGGTGGTCTCATAATGGGCGGCGGGATTGGCCTCGTTCCCGTATTGGAAGAGCATCACGTAGCGCGGATCATCTCGCGCGATCTCCTGAGCCAGGCGGATGGCGCCGTTGCTGCCCGCCGCGCCCGGCGAAGTAATCACTGTGGCCCCGTAGAGCTCCAGCATGCGCCGCTTATCCTGTGTCCCCTTCTCCGAGACCACCGCTGTGAAGCGGTAGCCTTTCATCGTGGCGATCAAGGCCAGAGCCACGCCTGTGTTGCCGCTGGTCGGCTCCAGCAAGATCGAGTCCGGCTTGAGCAGGCCACGGGCCTCGGCATCCTCGATCATCTTGAGGGCGATGCGATCCTTGATGCTCCCCGAAGGATTGGAGCCTTCCATCTTGGCGAAGATGCGCACACGCGGGCGTGGGCTAAAGCTCTTCAGTTCAATCAGGGGGGTGTTGCCTACTGTTTCCAATATGCTGCCGTAATACATGAGAAAAGACGTTCCCTCCTTTCAGGGGCGCCCGGCTCGGCTCAGAGATCGCAGAGCGCCCTGCCGACGGTCAGGACCTCATCGACCATGACCTGGATATCGTTGGCGGTCGTGGCGTAGTGCACCAGGCAGGCGCGCAGCAGCTCCTGACCGCGCAGGCGGGTGCTGGTCAGAAAGACCCGTCCGCGGCGCTGGATCTCACGCGCCAGTTGCCGATTGAGGCGGTTGAGCAGCGTCGGCTCATCGCGCAGGGCGGGCGGAGCGTAGCGGAAGCGCACGATGCTCAGGGGACCACCCGAGATCAGTTCCAGCTCAGACTGGGCCACGACCTCGCGCGCCAGCAGACGGGCCAGGCTGATATTGTTGCTGATGGCGCGGGCCAGGCCGGCGCGGCCCGCCGTGCGTACAGTAGCCCAGGCGTCGAGCGCGCGGAAGCGGCGCGTGCGCTGTAAGGTATATTCAGACATCCAGGTGGCATCGTCCTCGTCGTCGCTCTGAGTGAGGCGGAAAGCGTCATGCAGAGCGGAGCCGTGGCGCACAAGGGCGCAGCCGCAGTCGATGGGGACCGAGAGCCACTTATGCTGGTCGGTGGCCAGCGAGTCGACCTGATCGATGCCGCGATAGAGCGGGGCGACTCGCTCGTCGAGGATGCCGAAGGCGCCGTAGGCTCCGTCGACGTGCAACCAGAGGCCCTCGGCGTGGCATAGCTCAGCCAGCTCCTGGAGCGGGTCAATGGCCCCGGTCTCGACGGTGCCGGCGGTGGCCGCCACGCAGAACGGGCGCAGCCCGGCGGCGCGGTCCTCGTGGATGCGGCGCTCCAGGGCCGCCAGGTCCATGCGATAGTCTGGGGTGGAGGGCACGATATGGATCGCCGCGCTACCCAGGCCCATCGCTTCGACCGAGCGGCGAATGCTGAAGTGACCCTGATCGGACTGGTAGAGCACAAGTGGTGGATGGTGGCCCTGCAGACCCTCGCGGCGTACGTTCCAGCCGTCTTGTTCGGCGGCCCAGTAGCGGGCGGCCTGCAGACAGGTAAAGTTGGCCTCGGAGCCGCCACTGACAAAGACGCCGGCGCTGCCTTCGGTCGGGAGGCCGGCCAGTTCCATCATCCAGTGGACAGCGCAGCGCTCCAGTTCCTGGCCAGCGTGATCGCCGATGCCGCAGTTGGGATTCATTGCCGCCGCCAGCGGCTTGAGCAGAATGCTGGCGTGCGAAGGGGCCGAATTGATCCAGCCGGCGAAGCGCGGATGGCCATTACCCTGGGGATAGGGCAGAATCAGCTCGCGCAGCAGCGTCAGCGTCTCTTCAAAAGGCTGCCCCTCTTCGGGGAGCGCTTGCCCGCTGATCTGCTGACGTATCTCTACAGGCAGAGGCTGCCAGACGGGACGCTCCTCAATGCCGCTCAGATAGCGCTCCAGCTCGTCGAGAACCAGGTCGCCGTAGCGGCGCAGGCGCTCCGGCTCGAAGGCGAGGCCTGTACCAGTGATAAAGCCTGTTACGGTCATACTGATGGTCTCTGACTCCTTTCCTTTCCCTCCAAGCATGCCACCGCTGTCTGAAATTTGGGCGCAGGCTTGCTAAAAATTCGCTGAATCCGGCGGCTCTGCAGCGGGACTTTACAGAATTGTTACAATTTTTTTGCCTATGCTTGATCAAGGAAGGGTCGTCTGAGCGCCTGGCAGAGCTGCTACTGACTGGGAGCGCTCTGGACGGGAGAGGAGCCGCGTGCTATTGTGGATAACTCACCATCTGGGGTAAAATAGAGGAACAGATAGAGGGCGGAAACACCATTGCCTGCTGCTTTCCCAACGTTTTTCTTTTATCCTGCTTTTCCTGCATAGCGAGCAGATGCTATGCGTTCAGGCAGGCCAGCCACGCAGGCAAGCCGGCATTGGGGCAGGCTTGTTGCGCGAGCAGAGCGGCCCGCAGCCAGACTCAGACAGGAACTGGAGAGAGAAGTATGCCAAAGTCCATGTTTGAGAAGATCTGGGAAGCGCATGTTGTGCGAGACGTTCCCGGAGAGTCGACTATTCTCTATATCGACCGTCACCTGGTGCATGAGGCGACCTCGCCGCAGGCTTTCGCTGGCCTCAGAGCGGCGGGACGCAAGGTCAGGCGTCCTGATGCCACGATTGCGGTGCTTGACCACAACGTGCCGACCCTCCAGGTGCGCGGCAGGCGGGTGCTGGAGCTTGTGGATCAGGCGAGTGCGCTCTGCATCACGACGATGGAGCAGCACGCCCGCGAGTTCGGCATTACCCTCTTCGATATGAACGATGAGCGTCAGGGGATCGTGCACATTATCGGCCCCGAGCAGGGTCTGACGCTTCCCGGCATGACCATCGTCTGTGGCGATTCGCATACCTCGACGCATGGGGCAGTAGGCGCGCTGGCCTTTGGCATCGGCACCAGCGAGATCGAGCATGTGCTGGCGACGCAGTGCCTGTTGCAGAAGAAGCCACGCTCGATGAATATCCGCATCGAGGGAAGCCTCGGCCCGGGCATTACGGCCAAGGATATCGCGCTCTATATGATTGGGCGCCTGGGCACGGGCGTGGGTACGGGCCATGTGGTTGAGTTCAGCGGCTCGGCGGTGCGCAGTCTCTCGATGGAGGGCCGCATGACGCTCTGTAACATGGCCATCGAGGCGGGCGCGCGCGCTGGCATGGTGGCCCCCGACGAGACGACCTTTGCGTATCTGAAAGGCCGCCCCTTCGCTCCCAAAGGCGCCCTCTTCGAGAAGGCAGTCGAGGCCTGGAAGCAGCTGCCGAGCGATCCCGGTGCCCACTTCGATACGGTGCACGAGATCAATATCGACGGGCTGGCCCCGCAAGTGACCTGGGGTACCAATCCGGGGATGGTGGCCGATGTGACCGGTCGTGTGCCCGATCCCGCCGACGAGTCTGATCCACAGAAGCGCCGTGCCTATGAGCGCGCGCTGGAGTATATGGGCCTGGAGCCGGGCCAGAAGATTACCGATATCCGCGTCGATACGGTCTTTATTGGCTCCTGCACGAATTCACGCCTCGAAGACCTGCGCCTGGCAGCGCAGATGGTCAAGGGCCGCCATGTGGCGCCAGGTGTGCGGGCCCTGGTGGTGCCCGGTTCGATGCAGGTGCGGCGCATGGCTGAGGAGGAGGGCCTGGCCGATATTTTCCGCGAGGCCGGTTTCGAGTGGCGCGCCTCCGGCTGTAGCATGTGCATCGCCATGAATGGCGACCGCTTGAGCGAGGGCGAGCGCTGTGCCTCCACAAGCAACCGCAATTTCGAGGGCCGGCAGGGCAAGGGTGGACGTACCCATCTGGTGAGTCCTCCAATGGCCGCCGCCGCTGCAATCGCGGGCCACTTTGTCGATATCCGCGATTTCTAGGACGCAACGGCTCTGGATCTGACCAGCAGAGCGGACAGAGAGAGCGAGCGCAAAGAGAGAGCTTTGCAGAAGGAGGCAGAGCGAGACAATGGAACCCTTTACCCGCCTGAAGGGGCTGGTCGCCCCGCTGAATCGGACTAACGTCAATACGGATGAGATTACGCCGGCACGCTTCTTGAAGACGATTAGCCGCACCGGCTTCGCCCAGGCCCTGTTTGCTAACTGGCGCTACCTGGGCGACGATCAGACGCCCAACCCCGATTTTGTCCTCAATCAGCCCCGCTATCAGGGGGCGACGATCTTGCTGGCCGGCGATAATTTCGGCTGCGGCTCTTCGCGCGAACATGCCCCCTGGGCGATCCGCGAGTACGGTTTCCGCTGCGTGATCGCTCCCAGCTTCGCCGATATCTTCTACAATAACTGCTTCAACAATGGTATTCTGCCGGTGACACTCCCCGAGCCAACGGTGCTGGAGCTGTTCAAGGAGGTCGAGGCGACCGAAGGCTATACCCTGGAGGTCGATCTGGAGACCCAGACGGTGACGACGCCCGAGGGGCGCGTCTTCCAGTTCCCGATCGATGCTTTCCGCAAGCAGGCTATGCTGCAGGGCCTCGACAATATCGGCTGGACGCTCTCGCATCTCGATGAGATCCGCGCCTTTGAGGAGCGTCGGCAGCAAGAAGCTCCCTGGGTCTTCAGCCTCAAGTGACAAGGGTGTCACTTTTCCGTTGTGGTCTCGGCTGCGCCGCCCTCCGTCCCGCCTTCCGCTGCCGGGCTGTCTGTGGCCGTTCGATTGGCCAGGCAAGGCCAGTCAGGAGGGTGTGACGGAGCAGAGCGGCGCGGCTGCGAGCAAGGACGTTAGCAGACCGGTCACTCCGTCGCGGATGTGTGTGCGGCCAGCGAGCGCCAGGCTGCGGCCCGCCTCCGCGCGGAGCGAATATAGAAGAAAAGGAGCGCAAAGTGGCGATTCACCAGATTGATCCCGGTCTGGTCCCTTTTCAGATTCTTGATCCCGAGGGGAATCTGGTGGGAGAGATGCCTGCTCTCTCGCCGGAGCGCCTGCTCTATTTCTACCGGATGATGCGCCTGGCGCGGGCTTTCTCGGACCGCATTATTGCCATGCAGCGCCAGGGACGGGCCACGACCTTCGGCTCCCTCACCGGTCAGGAAGCGGCCACCGTGGGGCTGGCCGCGCCCTTGCAGCCCCAGGACTGGCTGGCAACCTCTTATCGTGAGATTGCCTCGTTGATCGTCAAGGGTGTCCCCCTCAGTACCCTCGTCTATTCCTTCCGGGGCTATACTCCTCCCAATTGGCCCGCTGAGACGCGTTGTCTCCCCTATCAGATTGTGATTGGAACGCAGATCCCCCATGCGGTGGGCCTGGCGATGGCGGCCAGAATCGCCGGCGATCCGGTGGTGGCGGTCGGCGTCTGCGGCGACGGGGCGACCTCCGAGGGCGACTTTAACGAGGCGCTCAACTTTGCCGGGGTCTTCCGTGCCCCGGTGGTGATCATTGTGCAAAACAATGGCTGGGCTATCAGCGTGCCGCGCCATCGTCAGTCGGCGGCGCCAACGCTGGCGGCCCGCGGCGTCGGCTTCGGCCTGCCCTCGGCTCTGGTCGATGGCAACGATATTCTGGCGGTCTATGAGACGGTGCGTCAGGCCGTGGAGCGGGCGCGCGCCGGCGATGGGCCAACCTTGATCGAGCTGCTGACCTACCGTCTCGGCTCGCATACGACCGCCGACGATGCCAGCCGCTACCGCGATCCCGCCGAGGTCGAGGCCTGGCGCGCCAAAGATCCCATTGCCCGCCTGCAGAAGTTTCTGCGGCGCCGCGATCTGCTCAGCGAGGAGCAGGATGAGGAGATTGGGGCCTCCGTGCTGGCGGAGATCGATGCGGCGGTGCGTGAGGCTGAGGCCATGCCGCCGATGGCTCCCGATAGCTTCTTTGACTATGTCAGCGCGACGCTGCCGCCGCGCCTGCAGGAGCAGCGCGCCGAGCTGCTGCGCTTTGTGGCGCCGTCTCCATCCCAGCAGCAGCCGGGCGAGCGGCAATGAGGAAGGAAGGAAGGGAGGTGAGCGCAATGGCGTTGCGTCCCATGACAATGATTGAGGCGCTCAATAATGCGCTGGCTTTGGAGCTGGAGCGCGATGAGCGGGTGGTCTTGCTCGGACAGGATATCGGCCTCAATGGTGGGGTTTTCCGTGTGACCGATCAGTTGCAGCGCCGCTTTGGCGAGCGGCGCGTTTTCGATACGCCGCTGGCAGAATCGGCCATTATCGGTACCTCGGTCGGCATGGCGGTCTATGGGCTGCGCCCGATCGCGGAGATTCAGTTTGCCGGCTTTCTCTTCCTCGGCATGAGCCAGTTGGTGACGCAGGCGGCCCGCATGCGCTTCCGCAGCGGCGGGGCCTTTAGCTGCCCGCTGGTGGTCCGTTCGCCCTATGGCGGCGGGGTGCGCACGCCCGAGCTGCATTCCGATAGCCTGGAAGGAGTCTTTTTGCAGACGCCGGGCCTCAAGGTGGTCATTCCTTCCAATCCCTACGATGCCAAGGGCCTGCTGGCGGCGGCGGTGGCCGATCCCGATCCTGTCCTCTTTCTGGAGAATATTAAGCTCTATCGTTCCTTCCGTCAGGAGACGCCGGAGGAGTATTATACGGTGCCGCTGGGGAAGGCGAAGACGGTGCAGGCAGGCGACGATGTCAGTGTCTTCGCCTATGGGGCGATGGTGCCGGTGGCGCTGGAGGCGGCCCGGCAGGCGCAGCAGGAGCTGGGGATCAGTGTGGAGGTGATCGATCTGCGCACGGTCTGGCCGCTGGATGAGGAGGCTATTGTCTCTTCGGTGGAGAAGACGGGGCGCGCCGTGGTGGTGCATGAGGCGCCGCGCGCCGGCGGCATCGGGGCCGAGGTGACGGCGCTGATCAATGAGCGCTGCCTCTATTCGCTGCTGAAGCCGGTGGCGCGCGTGACGGGCTACGATACGCCCTATCCGGTGCCCGGGGTGGAGGACTATTATCTACCGACGCCGGCGAAGGTGCTGGCGGCCCTGCGCCAGGTGATGGAACCCTGAACCCCTGAACGGCGCTGGCTGCCTCGGCGCTCTCTCCGGGAATCAGGGTGAGGCCGACGCCAGAGAGCGAGCGCGGGGTGGCTGGCAAGATAGTCTGCAAAAGATCGCGTGCGAGATCAAAGAGGAAGACGCGGGCTGAACGGCGACGAAGGGGCGGGTAACGATGGTGTCCGCCCGGCGAGGACGGGGGCGTTGGCCTCTGCGTTCGGGCCTGGCCCGCGTTGGAAGAGGTTTGCTTGCTATGGTCGAGTTCAGATTGCCCGATCTGGGCGAGGGTATGGAGGAGGCGGAGATTCGCCGCTGGCTGGTGCGCGTTGGTGAGCGCGTGACGGCCTACCAGGCGATTGCGGAGGTGGAGACCGATAAGGCGGTGACAGAGATTACATCGCCGGTGACGGGCCGGGTGGCGGAGATTCGCGTCGGTGAGGGAACGCGAGCGCGCAAGGGCGAGGTCCTGGTGGTCTTTGAGGAGGAGGCCGCTGCGTCGGCGGGAGAGCGCGCGCAGTCGTCGCCGGTGACGGCTGCGACGGCTGTGACGACTGAGGCGACGGGAGCTTCGCGTGGATCGACGGCTCAGGCGGGGGCGGGCGTCGCTACGACGGTGGCCCCCGCGGCGGGAGCGGGAGCGGCGAGCGGGGGACGGCGCCGCGTGCTGGCGGCTCCGGCGGTGCGCAAGCTGGCCTTTGAGCTGGGGGTCGATCTGGAGCAGGTCCCGCCGTCGACACCCGAGGGGCGCGTGACGCTGGCCGATGTGCGGGCTTTCGCCGAGCGCCAGCGAACGGCGGCCACCGAGAGCAGGCCAGAACCAGCCCAACCGGTCGCGGTCGCTGCCACGGCCAATGGTGCGCAGCCGCAGCCCGGGGCGGCTCCCGCGCCAGAGGAGGAGCGCCAGGCCCTGACAGGGTTGCGCCGCCGGATTGCCGAGCGCATGGAACGCTCCTGGCGCAGCATTCCCCATGCCACGGCCTTCGACGAGGCCGATGGCGGCGCCCTGGTGGCCCTACGCGAGGCCCTCTTACCCGTGGCTGAGCGGCGTGGGCTGCGCCTCACCTATTTACCTCTCCTGGTCAAGCTACTCATCCCCATCCTCAAGGAATTCCCCATTTTCAATGCCAGTCTCGATGAGGAGCGGCGCGAGATTGTCTATAAGCGCGTCTACCACATTGGTATCGCTACCGCCTCGCCCGAGGGCTTGCTTGTGCCGGTGCTGCGCCATGCCGATCGGCTGAGCCTGGCGCAGATCGCCAGCGAGCTGGAGCGTCTGATCGAGGGCGGACGCCGGCGCTCGCTGGGCCTGCACGAGCTGACGGGCAGTACCTTCACGCTCAACAACGTGGGGAGCTTCGGCGGTAGCTCTGGCACCCCCATTATCAATTATCCCGAGGCGGCCATTCTGGCCGTGGGCCGGCTCCAGGAGAAGGCCGTGGTTCGCAACGGCTCCCTGGTGGCGCGTCCAGTCCTGCCGCTGGCGCTCTCCTTCGATCATCGGCTCATCGATGGGGCCCAGGCGGGTGCCTTTCTGGCGCGTTTCAAGGAGCTGGTCGAGAATCCGCAGCAATTGCTGCTTGATGTGGTGTAATCTCAACGATTGACTCAAGATCTGGTCAGGAGGGCCGGCCCGCGCGGCACGGACGGGGAAGGGGACTGTGCGGCCCGACCCTCCTGGGGCAAGCGTGTCGGAAGGAGGCCGACCGTGGCAACTGCCGAGGAGATCATTAAGGCTGTCGCCGTTCTGGTAAAACAAGAGGGCAAGGAGATTTTTAGCCGCGAGGATATTCGTCGCCAGCTCGGGGTTGATCGCCCGACCTGGGAGCGCAGCTATACCGGGATCTTTCAGATGATGCGCTCAGATGGGGTCTCGAAGATCAAGTATGGAACAGCGCGCCCGCGCCGGGTGGAGAATGCCAGCCATCCCTTGAAGGTGGGCCCTCGCTTCAAGGATGTCTTCCGCCGCGTCGAGCATGGGCGGCATACCCTAACCGAGTATGGCTGGCGCCTGGTCGATGAGGTACTGGCCGAAGAGCGCTCCGGCTGAGTTGCTGCAAGCGCCTGATTGGTCTGGTCGGCGTTGACCAGTGGGCGTGCGCTGCCTGGGAAAAACTGGCCGAGACAGGGAGGTCGGCGGCCCGTTGTTTCTCCTTCTCCAGAGCGGGCGCGTCTGGGAGCCGGGAGCGGCGAGAGCGCAGAGAGGCAAGAGTGCTGTAGCGAGAGGAGAACGGACGCTATGGTTGTGGGCGATGTGACCACCGCGGTCGATGTCTTGGTCCTCGGCGGGGGACCGGCTGGCTATGTGGCCGCTATTCGGGCCGCGCAGTTGGGGCGTCAGGTGACGCTGGTTGATCCGGTGCCGCCCGGGGGGACGTGCTTGCATCGGGGCTGCATCCCTCTGAAGGCGCTGCTGACCGCCAGCGAGCGCTATGCCGGGCTGCGGCGCGAGACGCTGGAGCCGCTGGGTATAACGCTAACGGGGGTTACTTTCGATTGGAGCCGCCTGCAAGCCTGGAAGTCCAGTATTGTGGCACGCCTGGCCGAGGGCGTGCGGCGCTTGCTGGCTGGCAATCGCGTGCAGTATGTGGCGGGCCGGGCCTGGTTTCTTGGTCCCGAGGAGGTGCGCGTCGAGAGCGAGCAGGGCGAGCGCTTCAAGTTTGAGCACTGCCTGATCGCTGTCGGGGCCGAGACCGTGCCGCCGCCGGGCCTGGACTACGATGGGCGGACGCTGCTGACGCCGGAGCAGGCTCTGAGCCTGCAGGAGCTGCCAGAGAGACTGGCAGTGGCCGGGGCCGATTATCTGGCGCTGGAGCTGGCGACGCTCTTTGCGCGTCTGGGGGTGCGCGTGCGGCTCTGTCTGCCGGGCGAGGAGCTGCTACCGGGCGTGGAGGCAGCGGCCTTGCGCCTGGTGCAGGCCGGACTGCGTCAGCTCGGGGTCCAGGTGAGCAGCAATCTGCCGCCTGAGCGCGTAGAGGAGCGTCCGCTGGTGGTCTGCGGCGAGCTGCGCCCGCGTACGGCGGGGCTGCAGTTGGAGGCGGCGGGCGTACAGACCGATGAGCGCGGGGCCGTTCGGGTCTCGCCGTCGATGCAGAGCAATATCGCGCGCGTCTATGCTGCCGGCGACTGCGCAGCGACGGGGGCGCCGCCGCTGGCGAGTGTGGCCATCAAGCAGGGCAAGGTGGCGGCTGAGGCCCTCTGCGGGCGTCGGGTGCAGTTTGCGCCGCTGGCGTTGCCGCGCGTGGTCCTGTCGTCGCCGGAACTGGCGACTGTGGGCTACTCGGCTCAAGAGGCCGAGCGCGCCGGCTACCGCGTGAAGACGGGGCGCTTCCCGTTGGGGGCCAACGGTCGCGCGCTGATGCTGGGCGGCGAGACGGGAACGGCTCTGGTGGTGGCCAACGCCGAGGATGAGAGCGTGCTGGGCATGACGGTCGTGGGACCGCGGGCCGGAGAGCTGATCGCTGTGGGCGTGCTGGCCATCGAGATGGGGGCGACGCTGACCGACCTGGCGGAGCTGCTCTATGCTCATCCTTCGCTAAGCGAGTGCTGGCTGGAGAGCGCCGAGGGGGCGCTCGGTCAGGCGATTCACGTGCTGGGACGGACGACGGGACGCTAAGGTGAGGTGGGCATGCTTGGTGGGCATGCTTGATCTGGACAGGGCTGGAGCTGGCTGAGATGGCCGCCGGGTCAGCCTGCTCTCAACCAGCCAGCCAATCAATCAGTCAGTCAGTCAGTCAGTCAGCTACCCTGCTCGTTTGCCTGCAGATGGCCGCCGGGCGCTAGTGCGGCGTGGCGGTGTTGGCATGCGCCGAGCCGAGATTGCCGCCGATGATGCCCCCGAGCAGGGCCAGCAGGAACGAGAGTAGATTGATGAAGATGAGGACGATGTAGAACTCCAGGAGTTGACTGCTGGGCATGGAGACGGAGACGCTGCTAGCGCTCTGGTCGATGAGCGGTGACCGGGTCGCGGGCAGCATGGAGACAATGGTGATGACCAGCCAGACGCCGGTGCCGACGGTGGTCAGCAGGGCGGCGATGCAGCCGGTCGTTCCCCCGACGGTGTAACCATCGTCGCGCACCCCGGTGCAGCGCGCGATGAGGCTCGCCAGCAGTAAGGCCAGGCTGCCGGGCAGCCCAAGCCAGAGGCCCAGCAGCATGAGCAGCCGTAGCTCCGGCGCCCACGCCAGCCCGAGCTGGTCGAAGAAGAGGGCAAAGAGTAGCAAAAACTGGCCCGCTGCGGTGATAGCCCCTCCCACCAGACCAATGGTTAACGGCAGGCGTTCACTCAGCGTCGGCTCACAGTGCAGCGATGTGTGTTGCATACATACTGCCCCCCGCCT
Organism: Thermogemmatispora onikobensis; assembly: GCF_001748285.1. Lineage (NCBI taxonomy): Bacteria > Bacillati > Chloroflexota > Ktedonobacteria > Thermogemmatisporales > Thermogemmatisporaceae > Thermogemmatispora > Thermogemmatispora onikobensis. Next base: position 64,322 of record NZ_BDGT01000005.1, read on the forward strand.
GGGTTTGACTAAACCAGATTTATCTGTCTGCCTGTCTCTCCTGTGATATGGTACGTCTCGCAGGTAAGAGAGTTCTCGATGAGGATTCCCGAATGTACCGCTATTGTGGTCTGGACCTGGACCGTTCTTGTCTCTAAGGCGCGTCGCAGAAGTTGTATCCCTCTTCTATTTATGTATCCTTTTATGGAAATTTGCAAGACCTTAGACTAAAAGGGGGTGGAGAAGAAAGTATACCGCTTGCTTCTTTGCTGGCCTTGATGTCACTTGAGTGTGACAGGGTGTTTCTTTTCTTGTGTACGTGATCAATGGTGTTTCGCTCCTACTTCTAATTGTTCTGCTTCGTAGCGTGGCATTGCCGGGACGGGGCAGCGCTCTCGCCACCAACTGGGTGGGGTCGAGCTGCCCGCGCCTGCACTTCGTTGCCAGCTTGTCTTTCCCCGGCGAGCAACGCTCATAACTCGCTCGTCTCGTCCGCTGCTTCGTCTGGCGAGGCGAGCCAGGTAAGGAGGTTGCACGCATCATGTTCAATCTGGCCAACCTGGCGTTGGCGCTGCTGCGCCTGCTCTGGTTCCTGATCTCAACGCGCGTAGGCAATCTGCTGGCTGCCGCGGGCTTGCTGATCGGCGGCTTTCTGTGGGGCGTAACCTCCCATCAGGTCCACTTTCAGAATGCTCCCACGATTGCCTGGTTTCAGGACTATTCTTCTGACGAGGGCTACGATTATGTGCAGATCAATCACAGCCAGCAGTTCTACGTGATCAAGGACGCCGATTTTTCGCCCTATCCCGGCGGAGTCTTTACGGATACGCAGCCCAGGCTGCTCTCGCTGGTCTATGAGAGCGATGCGCAGCAGCCAGTAGAGCTGAATCTGCAGAACGGCGAGCGGCTGACGGGCAGCGGCTACCGCGTGGTGGCCTTTTCGCTGGTGACCAGAGACGGCCAGCCGTACACCTTTACGACGGCGGACTACCGCGCCTATCCCCGGGGCTTCTACGATGATCATTGGCAGGTGGCGACCTGGCTCTTGCTGATCGGCTTTGCCTTTCTGACCTGGGGGTTGCTGGGGCCGCTGGTGCTGGATCTGCTGCTGTTGCGTCGGGGGCGTGTACCGGGCGAAGAACAGATCTCGACGGAACGGGCCTATCGCTTGCTGGGCCGCCAGTTAAGCGATCCGTGGCCGTCGCGGATACGCAAGAGGGCGCACGAGTTCGATCCGCGCGATCTGGCTAAGTAGCGCGCGGGTGCGGAACTGGGGCCGCCTGGCTCTGGCGGCTACGACCCACACTGCAACAGGGAAGCCAGCGGAGGAGGGTGGGCGCGCTCGACGCCCGCTGTGGAACGGGCGCCGGCTCCTCCTACCGCTGGCGACTGCAGCTAGCTATGCGCTGGTAGAAGAAGGGTGTTGACTGGAAGTGGAAGTAATCTGCTCGCTCACCTGGACGCTTAGTCGAAGTGGGACATAGCGGGCGCTCCTCCTTTCCAGGGACCGGGTCCGGGCTGGAGGAGACGCCACCACATGGTCTGACCGCTCATCCGCTCCTCCGGTCTGGAAAGGGGATCTCTTTCCAGATCTGACGCTCGGGATCGTAGATGCTGCGCAGGGCGTGGAGCGGGATCTCTACCTCGTAGCCCGGCTCTTCCAGGGTGATGCGCAAACGAGCGGTCTTTTCGTCGACAGCCAGCACGCGGCCCGACCAGATGCCCGGGCGCAGGCCGGGCAGGTAGTAGCGGACGCGCTGATCGACCAGCGGGTGTGGCGGCATGCCGGGTAGCCTCCTCTCTCTCGTGATTTGGCGCTCAAGGGATGACGCTTCTGCTCTTACAGGGTGATGACGGCCTGACGGACGTAGCCGGCCTGACAGGCCCGCCGGCGAAAGCTGCGCTGCTCCTCCGGTGAACCGTAGAGCTTGATCTTGATGGCCTCCCACTCCCATTCGAGGGCGCGGTAGGCGTGGAAGGTCTGGTTTTCGATCGGCAGGAATTCCTGCGCGAGCCGGTCGGCCTCGCGCAGGTGCTGGCTGAGGATGAGGGTTTCGAGGCTCTTGACGATGAAGCCACCGCGAGCCCAGTGCCACGTCCCGTCGGTGAGCATCTGGCCGGGCTGCCGCCAGACGTCGAGCGAGAGGCGGACAAGGACGGGCGCGGCCTCTTCGCGCCCCTCCAGACAGGCAAGCTGGTAGCGAAGCTGCAAGATGTCGCCGTCGTGAAGGATCTGGCCGCTCAGGCGGCGAGCCTCGGCGGTGGCCTCGTTGAGGGCGCCGGGATCGCCTTTTTCACGAGCGTACTCTCCCAGGAGAACGGCGCGGTAGGCGTGACAGACTTCTTCGTAGGGGCGCCCGCGGACGAGTGCCAGGGCACTCTGGACGAGGCTGAGGGCTTCGAGATAGCGGCCCGCCCGCTCGGGGATGACGGCACTGCGCATCAGCAGGCGCGCCGAGAGGTCCGGCTCGCTGAGGGAGCGCAGGACGAGAGTGGGATCGTCTGCGCTGCTCCAGGCCGTGGCAAGGAAGGGCAGTGATTGACAGATGGTGCGCCGACTCAACAACATGGCTCTCTCCTCCTCATACATCAGCAGGTCAAGACAATAGCTCCTCCAGTCAAGATGCCGGCCTGGCCTCTCCTCTCGCCCGATGGCGCCGGAGACCCAGCGTGAGGGCGTGGCTGAGGACAGCATCAGTGCGCAAAGACGTAGTAGGAGATCGTCCCGGCTGGCCACTTCGGTCCGGCCCTCCGCCAACCAGCCTGTGCCGCCGCCGCCTGACGAAGCTGAGACGGGTTGTAGCAGGGGTAGTAGTAGGTGGCGACATGCAGCGGGGGCTTGCTGAGTCCGTTGGTCCAGGTGGAGTGCTCCAGGCGGATGGTAAAGGGTTCGTTCAGCCCCAGGAGCAAACCAAGCTGCTCGGGGGCCTTGTTGAGGAGCCGGCGAATGGCTTCATTGAAGTCGACCGCGATGCGGTAGTGGCGGGTGAGCACTTCCAGGCGATAGCTATCAAGCGGCGTCGGAGGAGGGATCGGCCCAGGCAGACAGGCGGGCCGCCGCGCCTGGCGGGAGCCGCGACGCCAGAAACAGAGCTTGCGAAACATATGCAGTCATCTCCTACACTCTTCAACCATAGAACCGTACTGCCAATAGATGATAGGTTTCCAATCGCTGAGAAGCGTCCCGAGCGCCCGGCCCGGGGCTGGTTCGCTGGCGTCCCTGCCCCGCTCGCGCTGCCCCCTTGGGGGCAACGGCTATACTGACTACAAAAAGTATATCCTTTTAAGAGGTAGATGTCAACCATATTCTTATAAGAATATGCTCTGATAAAAATGCTTTTGTAGGGCCTCCACAAAAGGAGGGGATATATGATACGCTCGCACCATGCCGATACGCATTAAGCTTCGTGAGCTTGCACAGCAGAAAGGGGTAAGTCAGTCGCGCTTGTCGCGTCTGGCCGACCTGAATGTCGGCATGATCCAGCGCATCTATCACGATCCATATACGAATATCACGCTGTCAACGCTGGAGAAGCTGGCGCGGGCCTTGCGTGTTGAGCTGGCCGAGCTGATCGAGCTGGACCCGCCGCTAGAAAAGGAACCAGAGGCAGGCGGCTCCTGACAGCTTCTCGCGCTCGATCCGTTGCGCCTTCCTTGCTCCATTTCCTCTGTCGAGCATCACGCTTGAGCCCGGGCTACACAGCTGCAGGGCGTAGGTCGCCGCAACCTGAAATCAGGCAAAAGATGGGCCAGTGATAGCGTGGTGCTCTACTTTTTTCGTCTCAGATAGCCGAGGTACGTGAGGCGGAGCGCGCGGAACCTTATCACCTCCTATAGATGAATGGCAGAACTTGGTTGCCTGCAATCCCTGTCCGAAATATATTTCGGTATGAAGTATAAGATAGATATATCATAAATTCAATACCGTAAATATGTTGTCTAGCAAATGTTCCGAAAAAGCGTTATAGTAGGGGTACACTTAGCCAGGAGCTAGCGATGTATCGCTTGCGAGTAGCTGAGCTGCTCAAGGAGAGAGGGCGGACCCAGTCATGGCTAGCGAGAGAAGCCAAGGTACCTGAACTGTTGGTTCGGAAGATGGTCAGAGAGCCGACGACCTACCATCCGACCTATGTCACGCTCGACAAGATTGCCCGTACCCTGAAAGTGCGCGTAGAGGATCTTTACGAATGGGTGCCTGACCCTGAAGATCAGGCGTCTTGACCTGAACTCCTATTCGCAGGCTGGCAAGTAATGCGCTTGTCAGGTTCACCACACGAAAGGCTCCCGTTGGCCTTCCTGTCCTCTCCCCTTCGCTGTAGCCTGTATCTTAAGCTCGTTGTCTCCTTTTGCCAGAGACTTTGCGCAATCTCCACTCTGGGGTGTGTGCCGTCCTGTTCTCTACCTGGGAAAAAAGGGCGAGCCAGGCTGCTCCCGCTCGCCCGTGGTAGAGAAGGAAGAATGAGTTAGTGCTGGTGGCGGGCGTGGGCTGATTCCTGCGGAGGCCGACGAGACCAGGCCGTATGCTTCGCAAGGACCCCGCTCGTAGAGCGCGGCGTCGACGTCTGCCAGCTCCCTGGACGGCCTGCCCGGCGCCTTGCAGGAGCAAGCTGGCCGTGATGGTCGAAAGCATCAGGCAAGACTCGCGCTGAGCTGATTGACAACCACTCCTCGCCGTGGTAGCCTGAAGTGGCCGATGAAATAAGGCCCACAGGCACACTTGAAGCTATCAGCCCTTGCCTGGTAGCCTCCAAAGCTACCAGCCGGTGTGAAAGCGATGATGCGCATCGCAATCAAGAAGCAAGAGGCGACAGATGGAGGCGCTTCTCTCTGCAGATACGCCGCTGGAAACGGAAAGGGTCTGGCTGGGCATGCTGCGCGCCCTGCCGCCGGCCAGGCGCGTGGCGATGGCCTGGGACTGGACCGGTTCAGCGATCAACATCGGGCGTCTGAATGCCTCAACTCAGAACCTCGACAGCGATGCCCATGAGGTTGCCCTGAGCCGTGCGCGCTTCCGTTACGGGGCTGCCATTGTGCGCCTCGCCGAGGAGCGTCGTCGCCGCCTATCGGAGGCGGAAGCGAAGCGCTTCCCGTCGCTGCAAGAGGTCCTCTGGCCGCTCCTCTCCGCCCTGGAGGCGCTGCAGATCACAGCGGTCCCTCTCTCGCTGGCCATCCCCTTCTATGGCGTCCACCGGGCCCTGGGCGACATCTCGCTGGCCGTCGAGCGCCTGCCAGAGCGCCAGGCCCTGCAGCAGCGGTTGCCAGAGCGTTTCTGGCTCGATGAGACTGCTGAAGCCGAGCCGGGTCTACGCCTGGTCGAGCTGCAAAGCCTGCTGCCCGTCTGGCTCTGGCCCGCCGACAGCGGAGACAACGCCGCCCTCCTGCGGCTCCTGCTTGACAGCCGCCGCGTGACGCCCCTGCTGGAAGAGGCCCCACCGATCGCCGTGCCCTCCCCTGAAGCCCTGCTTCTCTATCTGCTTGCCTGGCAGGGTGAGCAAGAGGCGACTCATGATGAGCGCTGGTATGATTTCCTGGCTATCCTGAAAATGCAGCGGCCATCTGGGCTGAACCTGGAGCTGCTCAGGACCCTGGCCCGCGACCTCCAATGTCTACCCCAGCTAGAGGAGGCCCTCGCTCGAACTGGTTTGGAGTTCTGAACAAGAAAGGAGTCAGTGGGTGTCTTCTTCTCCTCCTCCTCTTGAAGAGACCTTATTGCCTCTGGCCGAAGCCCTGGAAGCGCTCGGTATCCGCTATGTGATAGGCGGCTCTGTCGCCAGCTCGCTGTATGGCGAACCACGCCAGACAGCCGACCTGGACGTAGTCATTGAGCTGCTCGACCCCCAGCAGCTCAAAGCCCTCGTCCAGAAAGTCGCTCCTTGCTACTATATTGACGAAGATGCTTTTCGGCAGGCGTTTCACTATAAAAGAAGCTTAAGCATTATATCGCTCAAAACATACACCAAAGTTGACATCTTCTTTCCCAAGCCGCGCGCCCTTGACCGCGACGCCTTCGCCCTGGCTCGCTATCGGCCCCTGGAGCAGGGGGGAGAGCGTCTTTTCCCTATCGCCCCGCCCGAGGTCATCGTCCTGCAAAAGCTAGAGTGGTATGTCCTGGGAGGGCGTAGTTCCGCCAGGCAGTGGAATGACATACTCGGAATCCTGCGGGTGCAGGGGTCTCAGCTAGACCTGGCCTACCTGCGAGCGCAGGCCATCGCCCTTCAGGTGAGAGACCTGCTAGAGCAGGCCCTGCAAGAGGCCGGTCTCCGCTAGTCCGGGCAAGCGAGCGGCATACTGGCCTGCCCATTCCCAAAAAGAGAGCGAGCCGGCATCTGCCAGCTCGCTCCTCGCAGCCAGCGAGAGGCTGGCGGCGCGGCTCAGGCCCGGGCAATCACATAGCGGAACAGATTGCGCTGGCGATAGCCGCCGCTATTGGTGCGATACGGCTCCAGGGAAGCAAGGACTGCCGCCTTAACCTTCTCCTCGCCGGCATGGCGGATGGCCACGACCAACGGGCCAGCCGAACTAATGGCGCGCCAGGCCGTTTCAGCGTCGGGATACTCGAAAGGACAGGCCACCTCGCCGCTCTCCTGGGGCGTCAGGCCGGCCTGGCTCATCAGGGCCTCAACCTTGCCCGGTTCCGAGAGCGCGAAGGGGCCAGCCGCCTCCGAGCCGGGTGGAGGTGGCGGCAGCAAAGCAGCCACCGCGGCCAGCGTCGCCGCATGCTCGCAATCGCGGGCCTGGCCCCAGACAACCATCGCCACCAGCCCGCCGGGGCGCGTCACCCGGCGCGCCTCCTGCAGCGCATGCACCGGATTAGCGGCATACTGGAAGGCATTGAAGCCCGTCACCGCATCAAAGCTCCCCTCGGCGTACGGCAGCTCCTCCATCTCGCCGACGCGGAAATCGCCAGCGGGCAGACGTGAGCGGGCAATTGCGATCAGCGCGCTGGAAGCATCCAGGCCCCAGACCTGAGCGCCGCGCTCAGCCGCCAGGATGGCAGCCAGCCCCGCGCCGCAGCCCACATCGAGCAAGCGCGTCCCCTTCCCCACCTGCAAGCGACTGAGCACCTCCTCATAGGCCGGCAGCAGCACCCGCTCTTGAAGCTCCGCCCAATCCTGAGCACGTGCCCCCCAAATCTCTCCCTGCTGTTGAGCGCTGCCCATCGTCTCGACACCCTCCTTTCTGCTTCTCAGTCTACAAAAGTCCCCTTAGCGACTGCGGAAAAGCGCATCGACGGTCCGATTGAGATCGACCTGCGCGGCCTCAGCGACCACAGCCCGCCGTCCATTATCGACCACCAGGGTCAGATTGCCGCCGCAATAAAGCCAGCCATTTTGCGGAGACCAGCCGCTTCCCATCAGAGCGGGCAACGCGGGCGCCAGACTATTGAAGAGCTGAGTAATAGCTGCGCTGACCTGAGCCAGGCTCTTGAGCGTTTCGGGAGTCAGCTCGGTCCTGGACCGGCTTGCAAGCAACTGCCCATCGGGAGCGAAATCGAAGGCCACAATCGCCCCCTCGACCGCCAGCACCGTATCGAGCGCCTCCATCAGCAAGACCTCCTTTCGCGAAGCGAACATAGTGCCAGGAGTGGTATCAACAACGAGTCTAGCCGGAGAGCGCAGTCCTGCCATCGTGGAAAGCACGGAACCAGAGACACGGCCACTACGGAAGCGCCCAGAGGTACCCGCAGCCAGTGTCGCGCCAGGATCAGTGATTTCAGGGAGAAGAAGGAAAGAGAGCAAGCAAGCTGGAGAGGAGGCGAGCGATCCAGAGGGGCTCAACGAATCAACTGGGCTGGGAGAGCGGCGGCTGCTGCTGCAAGACCCAGGTAGCGATCTGGGTCCGCGAGCTAAAGCCCAGCCTGGCGAGAATATGGCTCACATGGCTCTCGACCGTGCGCTCACTGAGCACCAGCTCAGAGGCAATCTCGCGGTTAGACTTGCCCGCAGCCACCTTGAGGGCAATCTCCCACTCGCGCGGCGTCAGCGTTGCTGGTCCTGCTCCCTGGTGGGAGGGCTGCCAGCGCCTGAGCACCGACGACAGCGGCAACATCGCAGCGGCGCGCTGGAGAAACCGCTGGCGCAGGGGCGGCTCTGTGATACTGCGCGCCAGCGTCGCAATGAGGCGCGCGGCCTCGCGGCAGCTCTGCCGTGCCTGCTCCTGGCTGCGCAGGCGCAGCCAGACCTGGGCCTGCAGGCGATAAATTTCCCAGAGAATGGGCAGCTCATAGCTGGCGCAGGCACTCTCGCGGGCGCTGGCCAGCGTCTCGGCGGCGGCCTCGGGCTGATCAAGAGCCAGCAGGGCCTGAGCGCGCAGCCGGAGCAGCCAGGGACTGGGCAAGGCCGTCGCCTGCCCCTGCTCAGAGACGGGCGGTGTCGGCGAAGCCGTCAGCAGCTCATCGCAGCGGCTCAGAGCCTCGGCAGGCCGGCCCCGGGCCAGCGCCAGCTCAGCCGCGACCCAGGCCAGGCGGCGCTCGACCAGTGTGCGAGGTGGCCTCTCCGCCGGCAGCAAAGCGCTCAGCCGCGCCTCGGCCTCGCGAAACTGGCGCAGCAAGAGGTAGGCCAGAGACTGGCAGACAGTAAGATGGCCCAGCCACCAACTTGAACCCAGCTTCTGAGCCAGCGGCAGAGCGGTCTCCAGCTCGCGCAAGGCCTCCTCTGGCGCCAGCATCAGCACAAACAAGCGCGCCAGATGATGGCGGGCGGCCACCTGCCATTGTTGGTGATCGATGGCGCTCGCCAGCAGCAAGGCGCGCTGCAAATGCGCCTGCGCCTGCCCAAAGCGCCCATAGGAGAGCAACACCAGCCCAAAGCAATGCTCGGCCAGCACCTCCCCGGCGGGCCAATCCAAACGCTGAGCCAGCTCCAGCGCCTCGCGCGCCTCACCCTCGCAGACCGCCGGTGGCCAGGCCCAGATTGTCACTGCCTCATTCAAGCCGCGGCTCGTCAACGTACTGCGGATTGCCAGACTGGAGACCAGTCCCTGATACTCCTGCAGAGCGCGGAAGAGCGCAATCGCCTGCCCATAGTGCTCCACCGCTGCCAGAGGCTCCCCGGCGATCGCACTGGCCACGCCGAGCAAGTCGCGCGTCTGAGCCATACCGGGTCGATCCTGTCGATCCTCAAAAATCGTCAGCGCCTGACGATGAGCCTGCAGGCCCGCCTCCGGCTGTCCCACATTGACCAACCAGTTGCCCAGACGGTTCAGACTATGGGCGTACAGCAGCGGCTCCCCAAGGCGCTCCGCCTGGACCCGCGCCCGCTCAAAGAAGAGACCCGCCTGCTCATAAGCGCGCTCTGACCAGAGCAGACCCAGATCAATCAAGCACTGCCAGACCAATCGCTCATCGCCCTCCGCCTGAGCCAGTTGCAGCGCCTGTTCATAATCGCTGCGGGCCTGAGCGAAATCGCCCACCAGAGCGCAAGCCGTCCCCCGCCCATGCCAGAGGCGCGCCGGCGCTGGCTGGCCCAGATGGGCCGCCGCCTCCAGCGCGCGAGAGAAGTGCAGGAGAGCCGCGCGCGGCGTCTGCAGGGCCAGAGCGCGCTCGCCGGCCCGCCGTGCATAATCCAGGGCCTTCTCCCACAGTCCAGCCTCATAGCAATGCAGGGCCAGATCGTTCAAACGCTGCTCCAGCCTTGCCGGCTCCAGGCGCTCGAGCGCCTCGGCCAGCGCGCGATGGAAAAGCTGGCACTCCCGCACCAACATATCGGCGTAGATCGCTTGGCGGATCAACTCATGGCGAAAAGCGATGTGCTCGGCGGAGACCTCAACCACCAGCTGCGCCCTGATCAGCTCCTTGAGCAGCGTCAGCAGTTGCAACTCAGCGAGGCCCATCACCTGCTGCAGCAGCGACAGATCAAAGCGTCGCCCGGCCACCGCCGCCAGCAGCAGCAACTGCCGTGCCTCAGCACTCAGCAGCGGCAGACGCTGCTGCACGGCCTCACGAATGCTGCGCGGAATCAGGCTGCGCTCCGCTCGCCAGGCGCCGACGGACGGTAATGAGAGCGGCGCCTGATAGCGCCAACCCGTTGCCGTCGGGACTAGCCTGCCGCTCATGAGCAGCGACTTGAGCAGCTCCTCAACCAGAAAGGGATTGCCCTCGCTCAGTGTGAAGAGGGAATCCAATAGTCCGGGGGGCAACAGAGCAGCCGAAGAAGAAGGCGCAGCTACAGATGCAGACAAAGGCCGCTGTGCAGCAAGGATGGCCGTTAGCATCTGGCCAACTTCGTCGCGGCTCAGCAGGGGCAGGCTCAACTCTATCGCCAAGCGCTCACGGTCGAGCTGAGCCAGAAAGCGAGCCAGAGGCTGCTGCTGCTCTTCGCTGCGGCAGGTCAACAGCAGCAGGAAGGGCTGATCGCTCAACCGACGTGCCAGATAGAGGAGCAGCTCAAGACTCGTCTCATCGCTCCAGTGCAGATCTTCGATGACGAGCAGCAAGGGCTGCAGGCTGGCCATGTGCAGAAACGTGCGGGTGAAGGACCAGAAGAGACGGCGCCGCCTCAGCTCGGGCGACAGGGACCATTCCGCCGTCGTGGTCGATGGTGAGGACGTGGGAACGCTGGAAGAGGCCGTCAGCCCCGCCAGCCGGCTCAGCTCGGGCAACAAGAGGCTCAGCTCCCCGGCTGTCGGCTCAAGCAGGCGGGCAGCGGCAGGGGCAGGCCACTGCAGCAGGAGCGTTTGCAGCACATCGAGGAAAGGCCCATAGGGCAGAGAGCGCGTCGACTCGAAGCACTCGCCTTGGAGGACCAGCAGTCCGTGCTGCTCAGCGCAACGGCGCATCTCCGCCACCAGGCGCGATTTTCCCACACCTGCCTCGCCCACGAGTAGGATCACCTGCCCGCGCGACTCCTCCAGACGCTCAATGCACTCCTGCAAGCTTGAGAGAAGGCCCGCGCGCCCGACCAGAACAGGGCAGAGAACTGACTGCTGTTGGAAAGAAGGAGGAACCATCGTCTGGCCCTTCCGCATCCTGCTCTTTGCCTGGTAGGCTGTACTCGCTTCACCTGCCAGAGAAAGAATACGCCGGCCTCGCTGCCTCCCCCTCAACGGGCGCAGCGAGAGGGAACCCAGACCGCAGGAGGAGCGGGCAGGGCAGAGTGTTGTAAGCAAGCAAACCTGTATACTTGCTGGCTCCGCTGACCTGTCCACTCCCGTCCGGCTCTGCGTCAGCTTCAGCTCAAGCCGAAGCACGCGGCTGAGGCGGGCGCGTAATGGCCCCCTCCGAAGCCGACGAAACCAGCGCCGCGTACTTGGCAAAGACCCCGCTCGTATAGTGCGGCGTCGGCGGCTGCCAGCTTGCCAGACGGGCCGCCAGCTCCTCATCCGACAGCTCCACACTCACCGTGCGCTTCTCGATATCGATCACAATCGTATCGCCATCGCGCAAGGCCGCCAGCGGGCCGCCAACCGCCGCCTCGGGAGCGATATGGCCGACCATCAGCCCGCGCGTCGCCCCACTGAAGCGGCCATCCGTCAACAGGGCCACCGTCTCCCCCAGGCCCTCGCCCACGATAGCGCTCGTCACCCCCAACATCTCGCGCATCCCCGGACCGCCGCGCGGTCCCTCATAGCGGATCACCACCACATCGCCCGGCTGAATCTGGCGCCCGATCACCGCCTGCATCGCATCCTCCTCGCGATCAAAGACGCGAGCCGGGCCGCGATGATAGAGGCGCTCATGGCCGGCGATCTTCACCACGCAGCCCTCCGGCGCCAGGTTCCCCTTGAGAATCACCAGGCCCCCATTCGGCTTAATCGGATTCTCCACCGTGCGCACCACATCCTGGCCGGGGGCCTCCTGAGCCTGAGCCGCCTCCTCGCCGATCGTACGGCCTGTCGGCGTCAACTGATCGCCATGCATCAGGCCCGCCTCGATCAGGCGCTTCGCCAGCAGCGGCGTCCCGCCGGCGCGATCCAGATCCAGCGCCACATAGCGCCCGCCCGGCTTCAGGCTGGCGATCAGCGGCGTACGGCGGCTAATCTCATCGAAATTATCGATCGTCAGCGGAATACCGGCCTCGCGCGCCAGCGCCAGCAAATGCAGCACAGCATTGGTTGACCCGCCCGAGGCCGCCACGCCGGCGATGGCATTCTCGAACGACTGGCGCGTCAAAATATCGCGTGGCGTCAGACCGCGATGGAGCATCTCCACCACCAGGCGTCCGCAGCGCTCGGCCACCTCATCCTTGCGTGGATCGGTGGCCCCCACGCTGGCCGTCCCCAGCGGAGAAAGGCCCAAGAATTCCAGAGCCATCGCCATCGTATTGGCCGTATACTGGCCGCCGCAGGCTCCCGGGCCGGGACAGGCCACATTCTCCAGCTCACGCAGATCCGACTCGCTCATCCGTCCGGCGGCGGTCGCCCCGATAGCCTCGAAGACATCCAGGATCGTCACATCCTGGCCGCGGAACCTGCCGGGAGCGATCGAACCGCCGTAGAGCACCAGGCTGGGCACATTCAAGCGGATCAGCGCCATCGCCGTCCCGGGCAGCGTCTTATCGCAGGCCGCCAGTGCGATCACCGCATCAAACATCTGGCCCTGACTGACCAGCTCGATCGAATCGGCGATCACCTCGCGGCTAATCAGCGAGGCCTTCATGCCCTCGGTGCCCATTGAAATACCGTCGCTGACCGCGATCGTATTGAACTCCATCGGTGTTCCGCCGGCGGCGCGGATACCAGCCTTGACCCGCTCGGCCAGGCGGCGCAGATGGAAATTGCAGGGCATGGTCTCGATCCACGTATTGGCGACGCCGATCAAGGGCCGCTGCAGATCCTCATCGCGGAAACCGATAGCCTTCAGCATGGCGCGAGCCGCGGCCCGCTCGCGCCCATCGATCAGCACTCGACTGCGGTGCCGGGGATCAAAAGCCATAAGAACAGCCTCCCTTAGAGTACTGCCTGTATTATACTCCTGACGCAGCCCCTGGCTCAACGCACGAGCGCGCAACGTTGCGCCGGCGCTCCCGGCCTGGCCTCGCTCCAGTGAGCGGGCTAGACCATCCAGTGCCCCGTCAAAAACTGCAGCAAGGCGAAACTCAAGAGGGCCGTTGCGCAGACCGGATAGCAGCCGAGCAGTGCGCGCAAGCGAGGCCAGCCCTCGCCCTCCAACAGCAGCCCCAGCACCACAAAAGCCGGTGTTGCCTCCAGCAGATAGCGCGGAAAGGCATTCAAGGCGTCCCCGTCGCGCATCGGCCAGAGCAGCGCGAAGAGGCCAAAAAGCAGAGCGTAAAGCGCATAGCCGCGCAGCGCCGGTGGAAAGCGCCAGGGGCCAACCCAGGCCAGGGCCACCAGCACCAGCATGAAGAGCACACAAACCAGATCAAACGCCTCATGCAGGGTCGTAAAAGAGACCAGAGGACCCTTCAGCAGCAGGACAGCCGTGTGGAGAACGCTCAGCCCCGGTAGATCCAGATAACGATTCCAACGGACCTGCGCGTGTGAGAAGGCCAGAGGATCATCGAAGCGCAGCAGGCAATAGAGGGCAAAAAGGGCCGTGCCCAGGGGGATCAGGCCGGCGGCCAGCGCGCTCGGACCCAGACGGCGCAGGCGCCAACCGCGGCGGCGGCCATACTCAGAGACGAAGAGCACGATCAGTAACAGGCCAGAGGGGCGTGTCAGCGCGGCCAACAAGCCGCAGAGGCCGGCCAGCCACCAGCGCTGGTGGCGCAGGCAATAGAAGCAGAGCAAAGACAACAACAGAAAGAGCGACTCAGGATAAGCGGCGGCCAGGAAAAAGGCACTTGGAAAGAGCACCAGACAGAGCAGCGTCCTGCGAGCCAGGGCCGCCGAAAAATCCTCTGTCAGCAAACGATAGAGGACAGCCAGCAGCGCCAGGTCAGCCAGATTAGCGATCAGCAGGCCGGCCACATGGGTGCTTCCGAGCGTCGCCAGCGAGCCGAACTGCTCTAACAAAGGGAAGAGCGGAAAAAAGGCCGTTTGCCACCACTGCACATAGCCTGAGCGAGCGATGGACGCATAATGAGCAGCATCCCAATGCTGCCAGCTATGCACCAGGCTACTGGGTGGCAGCGCCTGCGCGCTGAAGTCTGGCAGCGTGAAGAGCGGAGCCAGGTAGGTCAGTGTGACAAAAAGAGCGTGACTCAGCAGATAGGCGGGCAGCGCCTCGCGCAAGGCCGTCAGCCAGGACTGCAACGCCGTTGCGCGGCCCGGTGTCATGGCCGACAGCGCTCGCACCGGTGAGGGCGAGGGCGCAGCTACCCTGGTCGCAGAAGATTGGTCTGAGGAAGAAGACTCGCCCATACCGTTCCTCCGGGAGCGAATGAACTGCTCACGAACGAATATTGACAACAGGTAGAAACGAATCCAGGCAAGCGGCATAACAGGGGGTAGGTAGGGCTGCCTCTCCAGGCTGAGGCAGCCGGTGGGCATGCTGAAGAAAGAAAGCGCAGATTTTCCCCTCTTCGCTCATAGAGTTCCAGACAGCCTCGTAACAGAGCGCAAATAGAGCGAAAAAAGAGCGCCCTATGCTACTGTTAAGTAAGCCCATAGTGGCAAACTGGACCGAGCACACAGGCCCACGCCGGGAAGAGGAGAGAAGGCAGCAGCACGAGAGGGCGGAGAAGGCTGGGAGCACATGAGCCGCGACGAGCTGGCGGAGCGTCGGGAGAACAAGATGCACAGTGCCTGGAGCATGACGGCAGTCACCTTCATTCTCAAGGGTCTCCTGGAGAACGCCCTGATTGGCCAGGCCGGGCAGGCTGGCCTGGGCGAAGTGCTGATCACTGCCCTGCCGCCGGATCGCATCGTCCTGGGAGCGGAGGAGCGACCTCAGCTCAACCTCTATCTCTATCGCCTGACTCCTGACTCAAGCTGGCGACAAAACCCAGCGGGGGAAAGAGCTGGTGCTGGCTCTGAGAGCGTGCAGGCTGACAGACAGCCCCTGGCCCTGAAGCTCCACTACCTGCTCAGCGCCTACGGTGAGCGTGACGGGCAGGCCGAGCTGCTCCTTGGCCTGGCCATCGACTGCCTGCAACAAGCCGCCCTCCTTGCCGGCGAACGGCTTCAGAGTTTGTTGCAGGCTTTAAGCCTGGACGGTACAGGGACAGCGCAGACAGGCGTCCTGACGCGCCTGGCGAGTGCGGCGCCGCTCCGGGCCTTGCGCATTCGACCTGAATTTCTCAGTATGGAAGAGCAGACCCGCCTCTGGAGCGCCTGGCAGGCTCATGCCCGGCTGGCAATGGCCTATGAAGTCGCAGTTCTGCTGAACGAAGCGCAGCCAGAGCGGCGCGGTCGGGCCTGAATCTGGCATCACAAGGCAACCCATATGACGATGGCGAGCGAAGCATCTCTAGTCAGCCAGAACCAAGCGGAAGCAGCGCAGCGTGCTCTCCTGGTCGCCCTGGCTCGTGTGCGTCACGCCCTGGTGCGCCATTGCGCGCACTGCCGGGGAGAGCCAGAACCGACATCCCTACCGGAGGAGAGCGACCCCATGCTTGGGCTGCATCAGGAGCAGGCGGCCTCGGCTCTGCAGGAGCCGGCCCCGCTGCAGCGACTCTGCGCCGCCTTTGGCCTTTCGCCCTTTGAGCGTGATCTGCTACTCCTCTGTGCTGGCGTCGAGCTAGACAGCAGCTTCGCCGGTCTCTGCGCGCAAGCGATGGGGCTGCCCGCGGGCGAGCGCAGTCAGGCTGCCCTACCCACCTTCAGCCTGGCACTGGCCGCCCTTCCAGAAGCCCACTGGGAGGCCATCACGCCCACGGCCCCCCTGCGTCGCTGGCTACTCCTCACTCTGGGCGTTGGCGCCACCATTACCATGACTCCCCTGCGCATCGACGAGCCGATCCTGCATTATCTGGTCGGCCTGCCCTACCACGACCCGCGCCTGAGCCTGCTCGTGCCCGTGCCCCCACCAGCGGGAGAGCTTCTTCCCTCGCAGCAGCGGGCCTGCGTCCGGCTACGTGCCGCCTGGAGCGAGCGGCTTGCCAGCGCGCGCCCCGTCGGCCTCCAGGGCCAGCCTGGTGCGGAGCGCCCGCCGCTCATCGTCCTTGCTGCCGCCCAGGCTCAGGACGGGCTGCGTCTGGCGGCGCGGGCCTGTGAGGAGCTGGGCCTGCGCCTCTTCGCCTTGTCGGCAGCCGACCTGCCCACAGCAGTGAGCGAGCGAGAGCGCTGGGCCCGCCTCTGGGAGCGCCAGGCCATTCTGACAGGCAGTGCCCTTTTCCTGGACTGCAGTCAACTCGCGCCCGAAGACCGTCCCACCCAGCAGGCCGTTGAGCACCTGGCCCGTCTGCTGCAGATGCCGCTGATCCTTGGCTGTCGCGAGGCCAGCGCCCTGCGGCTCTCGCTGGCGCCGGCCTCCCTGGTCAGCATCGAGCTGGAGCCGCCGCCGCTGACCGAGCAAGAGCAGCTCTGGCGACGCGCCCTCAGCGCCCTGCCTCTGGCTGTCGATCTCAACGGCCATGTCGAAGCGCTGGCCATGCAATTCCCCCTCGGCGGGGCCGCCATCGAACGCATCTGCGCCCAGCTTCTGCCCGAACCCGGGAGCCTGGAGTTGCCCGCCGACGAGGTAGCACAGCGCCTCTGGAACGCCTGCCGCCTGCAGGCGCGCCCCGTCCTCGACGACCTGGCCCAGCGCATCCCGCCCGCCGGCGCGAGCTGGGAGCGGCTCGTGTTGCCCGAAGAACAGCTTCGCCTCCTGCGTGACATCGTGGCCCACGTGCGCCAGCGCGCCACCGTCTACGAGCGCTGGGGCTTCGGGCGCCAGGAAGAGGGAGCGCGTGGCCTGGGCATCAGCGCCCTCTTTGCCGGTAGCAGCGGCACCGGCAAAACCCTGGCCGCCGAAGTCATCGCCCACGAGCTACAGCTCGACCTCTATCGCATCGACCTCTCCGCCGTCGTCAGCAAATACATTGGCGAAACCGAAAAGAACCTGCGGCGCATCTTCGACGCCGCCGAAACGGGGGGCGCCGTCCTGCTCTTCGACGAAGCCGACGCCCTCTTTGGCAAGCGCAGCGAAGTCAAAGACAGCCACGACCGCTATGCCAACATCGAAGTCAGCTATCTGCTGCAGCGCATGGAGACCTATCGCGGCCTGGCCATTCTCACCACCAACCTCAAGCATGCTCTGGACCCGGCCTTTCTCCGTCGTCTGCGCTTCATTGTCCACTTTCCCTTTCCCGACCTGGCCATGCGCCTGGAGATCTGGCGGCGTGTCTTTCCAGCAAGCGTGCCGCGCGAAGGGCTGGACCTGGAGAAGCTGGCCCGCCTGCACGTGGCCGGCGGCAACATTCGCAATATCGCCCTCTACGGGGCCTTCCTGGCGGCGGAAGCCGGCGAGCCGCTGCGCATGAGCCACCTCTTGCGCGCCGCCGCCGCCGAGTATGCCAAGCTAGAGAAGCCCCTTACCGAGGCTGAGATCGGAGGCTGGCGATGAGGAAACTGTCCAGAGGCGATGCCGATCATCGACCGCCACAGGTGCAGGCCGAGCTGCCTCTCTGGTCGCCGGGCGTCGAGGAAGAGATCCAGACTGCCGCGGGCGCCGGCGAAAGTCTGGATGCGGCCACGCGCGCCTATATGGAGCCGCGTTTCGGCCACGACTTCAGTCAGGTGCGCATCCATGCCGATGAGCAGGCAGCCGAGGAAGCGCGCGCCCTCAACGCGCGGGCCTACACCGTCGGGCAGGAGATCTTTTTCGGCCAGGGGGAGTATGCACCGCAGAGCGCCGCAGGCCGCTGGCTGCTGGCGCACGAGCTGACGCATGTGGTGCAGCAGAGTGAGACGCTGCAGCAGGCCACGCCTGCCAGCAGCCCTCTCTTTGCGCAGGCTCAGGAGATGCAAGTCAGCGAGCCGGGAGAGCCGCAGGAGCGCGAGGCCACGGCCATCGCCGATCAGGTCCTCAGGGGGCAAGGAGCCCGTGTCACTGTGAGCCAGAGCGCGACGCGGGGCCGCCTCTGGCGCTATCAGGCCGGTGAGGCCGGTCATGGCGGCATCGAAGAGGAGGCCCTGACCGCCGTCGGCTTCAGCCGGCAGGAGGCGCGCAGCGTCTATTTCGGCAACTGGCTGCGCGACCTCTCGCAGCTCCCTCCCAAGGCCCTGCCGCTGATTAACATCCTGGCCCTCGGCGAGTTTGGTCGCGAGGTACGACAGGAGGACCTGGGGACCTATGTGCCCTCTGAGCACCTGGATAATCCCGAGGGCGGCGGCACTCTCGAAGATCCCCGCCTGACGCCCGCCGAGCGCGCCGAGGCCGAAAAGAAGCTCTCGCCCGAACAGAAGGCGGCCTACGATGAGGAACAGGCCCACCTGGCTGACATCAAACATGCCGCCGCTGCCAGCGGCCTGCCGGAATACATCGAGCGTGGGAAGTTTCATGCGAAGCGAAAGCTGGAGGAGGCGATTGTGGCCGGGCGCACGCCCGAGGGGATGGCGGCCATGGGGAACGCGCTGCATGCCATCGAAGACTACTACTCCCATTCCAACTTTGTCGAGGTGGCCCTCTGGATTCTGAAGAGCGATGGGACGATCACGGCGACGCAGTACAACGCGCTGGTCAAATCACAGCTGGGCAACGATGTGGCCCTCATCGGTGGCCACGATCCCCTCAATCCGGCCCTGCCGGGCATCATTACCGGCACCTATGCCCCCGGCGCCAACGACTGGGTCAGCCGTCTGGAGCTGATCTGCACAGAGACTGAGAACGGCGAACTGACGCGCTCCTTCATCAAGGGCTACGTCCGCATGATGGGGCTGACCGAGAGAGATGTCCTCGCGCGCCTGGCGGAGGTCGGCTGGCATGGTGGTCAGGCTGCTGGGAGCGCGCCTGGCAGCCTGATCGGTGGCGTCATCGGCGGCGTGCTTGGCGGTGTCGGCGGCACGGTCACGGGTGCAGCGGAGGGCGCGACGGAGGGCTGGCGCACCCACTCCGGCCTGAGCGCCGTCTGGCACGGCATCACCGGCTTCTTCGGCGGCGCGGCCTCTGGAGCCGTGTCTGGTACAGCCAGCGGCTATCGTACTGGTGCGGGCATCGGAGGCACAGCGCTGGGCGCCGTCGGCGGGGCCATCGGCGGCGGCCTCGGCGCACTGGAGGGCCTCTCTCTGGATAGGCTCATTAGCTTGTTCGGCACAGCCTTCTTCCTCCGTGTGCTCTTCCCGGCCATCCTGGCAGCCAGGGCGGCCGCCCTGGCCGCCGCACGCAGCGGTATCCTGGAGCAGCAGGCGAAGAACCAGACCGCTCAGGCAGCGGCTGAGGCCCACGCCAAAGGTCTGGGACCGACGCACTCCGAGATCGCCAAGGATTCACCCGAACACCTGCTTTTTGGCGTCTCACGCACCCTGGCGGTGGAGGCGGACAAGGAGATCGGCACGGCCATGCAGACGGCCTGGACCGCCATGAGCGCCGCTGGCGGAACAGCGCCGGCCCCTGCCACCATCACCGACCCCGTGACCGGGCTGGTGGATAAATTTGTCAGCCATCCCGCGCGCGATCCCTGGTGGCGCGCCACGCTGATCGCCGCTCTCAAAAGTGTGAAGATCTAGGCTAGGCTGCCTGGTACGACTCAGCTGAGCAGGAAGGAAAGGAGCCGCTGATGACCCGGTATCTCAGGAAGATGAGACGAGAGCAGGAGTCGTCGATCACGACCTCCGAGTCGCTGCGGTCGACAGAGCAGCCGGCAGGGGAGCCGCTGCCGGAGGAGGTGCGGGCCTTCATGGAGCCGCGTTTTGGGCACGACTTCGGGCAGGTGCGTATCCACGTCGACGCTGAGGCAGCGCAGGCGGCGCAGGCCCTCAACGCGCGGGCCTACACCGTTGGCCAGGAGATCTTTTTCGGCCCGGGGGCCTACGCACCGCAGACGGACGCAGGGCGGCGCTTGCTGGCACACGAATTGACGCATACGCTGCAGCAGCAGGGGGCGAGCGGAGGAGTGCAGGGAGTGAGCGAGCGCGGGGAGAGCAGTGAGCAGGAAGCGCGGCGGGTGGCGCAGGAAGTGGTAGCGGCGCCTGGACCAGTGGGAGCGCCGCGAGCGGTGAGCCGCCTGGGGGCGCCGCTCGTCCAGCGCGAGGCGCATGCCACCGAGCCTGACGCGCCCCAGCCTGAGATGACCGCCCTCGATGTGACCGGCAGCTATGAGGCTCTTGATCCGGGGGGCGACAACCGCATCACCGTGGAGTTGAATCAGGCCGGTCGCCATATTGAGGGCTGGTGGCAGTTGCGGAGCTACAGGAGCAGCAGCGGCGCCCATCTGACTGCCATGCGCCTCTCGGGCGACCTGACCGAGGACGGTGGCGATCACGTGACCTTCGCTTATCGGCGCGTCTCCTCGGGCGGTACGGCCTATGCGGGCACGCTGACCGTCAGCCGGAGCGGCACCTCCGTACGCATGTGGATGCACGAGGGCGGCGATACCGTTGAGCGTGATGAGCAGGGCAATCTCGTGCTCGGCGGCTGGTCGCATCAGTTCGAGCGCACCGCAACGGGGGCGCATCTCTCCGACCAGGCCATTCAGGCCTTCCCGGCAGAGACGCGAGCCCTGGTCCAGGCGACCGAGAATGCACCGCTGGACCGCGCTGAAGAGCAGCGCCTTGCGGATGGAGGGACCCAGATCCAGGCGCTCATTCGCCAGTATCTGGCCACAACGCGCGAGAGTGTGGGGCGTTCAGCCACAGCGTCTGTGCTGAACAACTTCATCAGAACGCTCATGGGCTACTATGCCCCGCAGCAGATGCCGCTCGTCATCCGGCGCCTGCGCGAGTTTCTGGTCAATCCCATGCTGCAGAGCGGAGAGGTCACGCGCCCTTATTGGGACTGGCTGCAGATCATCGTCTCCGCCGAGCCGAGCTACACCGCGGATATTCAGCGATTGCTGGAAATCTCGCCCCGCGGGCCGTCGGACCCCAATGCTCCTCAGCACAAGTATCGCTGGCGCTTCAGTGTGATAGGCAGGGATGTCGACCTGGGGGTTGGACTGGGGGGCTTTCTCGGTGCCTTCGTCATCGAGAAGCTGGCGCCCGATACCTGGACGGCCTCGTACTTCACCCTGATGGGCACGGCTGCCTTGGGCTTCTCTACGGGCACCACAGTCGGTCAAACTACAGCCTGGAGCGAGATACAGACGCCTTTTGCCTGGACCAGCGGCAACTTCCGCGGCCCCTATCTGATCACGGGGGGCTCAGCTGGCGGCACGGCAGTGGTCGGTCCCAGCTATACGCCAGCGGCCTTCATCAACTTCTATGGCGATGGCACCTTTCCGGTACTGACCGGCGATGCCAGCGGCTGGGCCGCCATCTATGGCCTCTCTGCGGGAGCAACTGCCTCGATGTATGCGGGCTATCTGTTTGGCGGACGCGAGGAGGCCATCCGCGCCGCTCAGGAGCAGCATGCACTCACGGCACAGGCCGGCTATCAGAGCGAGGCGACGGTGCACTTTGCGGTCGACGATCCCAGCCTGACCGACGAGGGCTGGCGGGCCATTCGCCAGATGTGCGCCGAGCAGCGGGCGGCCCTCATGAATCCCGAGAGTCGCCTGAGCATCGACGGCTATACCAGCACCACCGGAACGGTGGCGCGCAATCAACGCCTCTCCGAGCTGCGCGCACAGAACACGCTGCAGGCCATTCGCGATGTGCTCGGTCCGGCGTTGGCTCTTCCCGACCGCCAGATCAGCGTCATTGGTCATGGAAAGACGGCTGCCCTGCAGGCCGGCTCGCCCGATCAGCGCGAAGACCAGGCCTGGCGCAAGGTGGTGGTCTTGCTGAATGGCCAGGTCGTGCTGACCCTGCGCTAGTCTTCTGAGGCGGAGTAACAGCAGCGTTGGAGGAAGATGTGACTGTCTTGGCTGTCTCCTCTGTCAAAGAAAGGTACATGATGACTGTGAACAGAGAGCGAAAGCGGCAGGCTCTGCCGACGAACGCCGCACTGGAGGGCGAGATCAGTCGCCTGGCACCTATGCCGGAGCACCTCACCGCTACGACGAACCCGACGGCAGGTCCTGTGGCAGGGGAGCCGCTGCCGGAGGAGGTGCGGGCCTTCATGGAGCCGCGTTTTGGGCACGACTTCGGGCAGGTGCGCATCCATACCGACGCTGAGGCTGCCCAGACGGCGCAGGCTCTGAATGCGCGGGCCTACACCGTTGGCCAGGAGATCTTTTTCGGCCCGGGGGCCTACGCACCGCAGACGGACGCAGGGCGGCGCTTGCTGGCACACGAATTGAGCCACGTTGTACAGCAGCCGGGCGAGATCGCGCCTGGAACTCCCCTGGTTGTCGGACCCGTTGACGATCACTATGAGCGCGAGGCTGAGCAGGTGGCGGCCCAGGTCACGGCGGCCCCCTTCACAGAGCCTGTTGCGGCCCGCCTCTCGACGGCAGCCCCAGCGCAGGTCATTCGGCGCTCCTGGCTGGGGAGTGTGCTCGGCGGAATTGGGGGGGCTGTCCTGGGGGCGGTCGGCGGCTTCTTCATCGGCGGCCCGGCGGGGGCAGTGATCGGCGGCGTGGCCGGCCTGCTAGGAGGGGCTGCCGCAGGTGACCGGCTCTCGCAGCAGCGTCGCTCGCTCACGCCCGATGAGATCGCCTATGCCCGCGAAATCTATGCCGATAGCCTCGATTACTCGGCAATCACAATTACGAAGCATAGCATTCTCTCCTCGGGCGCCTCTCGCACGGTCGGCAACACCATCAATCTTGAGGACGCCTACTACGACGGCGATACGCTCAATTTGACTCCGGAAGGCAAACTGATCCTCATCCATGAGATGGGGCATGTCTGGCAATACCAGCACGGTGGCCTGGCCTACATCCCGGAGAGCCTGGTCGCCCAGATCCGGGCCTCCATAGGAGGCGGGAGCCGCGGCGGTGCCTATGACTGGCGGGCGGCGATTCAGGCCGGGACGCCCTGGGAGGAGTGGAATCCTGAGCAGCAGGCCGAGGCGATCGAGGACTATAACCGGGCCTTGCGGCGCACCCGGGACGGCACGGCCACCCTCCAGGATTACAAGGACCTCTCCACGCTGCAGCCCTATATTGACAAGGTGCGCCGCGGTGAGGGCGCACCACACGGAATGCTCGGGGCCTGGCTGGGAGGAATCGGGGGCGCAGTCGGTGGCTTTCTGGCCGGCGGCCCAGTGGGTGCCTTCTTTGGAGGACTTGGAGGCCTCGTCGGCGGCTCCCTCCTGGGCGCAGCCTTGAAGTGAGTGAGGATCAAGGGCCATGTTGCTCACCATGCAGACCATCCTGCGACGCCTGCTCTACGAGCGTGGCCAGATCAACGAGCAAGAGGTGGCGATCATCTTCGAGGCCCCAACCCCAGAGCGCATCGAGCGCCTCTGGCAGCCGACGATCAGCCTCTTCCTCTACGCCATTCAGGAAAACGTCGAGCTCCGCCAGAGCAGCTATCAGACCGTCGCCACCAACGGGCGCGCCGAGCGCCGACCCCTGCCGCGGCGCTTCGACCTGCGCTACATGGTCAGTGCCATCAGCAGCGAGATCGAAGACGAGCAGCAACTGCTCTGGCGCGTACTCACCACGCTCGTGCGCTACCCGCAGATCCCCGAGGAACTGCTGCCCGAGGAACTGCGGGCTGGGGCTGTGCCGCTGGTCACCAGGCTGGCCCAGGAAGACGATGCCGGACCACTCATTGCTCTCTGGAATGGCCTGGGCAGTCCCCCGCGGCCAGCCCTGGCCTATACCGTCACCGTGCCCGTGGAGTTGGCAGCCGTCGGAGAGGCCCCGCTCGTTCTGCAGCGCACTGCCCGCTATCGTCGCCTCTCGCCGGGAGAGGGGCAGGCCCTTGAGAGCGCCATCCAGCTCGGCGGCCTGGTACGCAACCAGCAGGGCGAAGCTCTGGCTGGCGTGCGCGTCGCTCTGGAAGGGCGGGTCCAAGAGAGCATCACTGACGAAAGCGGGCGCTTCATCCTGAGCCAGCTGCCGCCGCGACGAGCCGTTCTACGCCTCACGCCGCCAGAAGGGCCGGCCCGGCGCCTGACCATCGACTACGGAAGCAACGACGTGGCTCCCGCTGCCGACCAGCCGGGCGCGCCCGGTGTGCTCTCCTACGAGATCGTCCTGGAGGCCCTGCCTGTGCTAGAAACCTGACTCAAGACACTGCGCTGTTCTGTGTACAAACAGATCTGATCATCTATTCCTGATAAATCATGCCAAGGAGGACCTGGGACCATGCCCGAATATCTCTCACCCGGCGTCTACATTCAGGAAGTCGACAGCGGGCCACGGCCCATCGAAGGCGTTGGGACCGCCACAGCGGCCTTTGTCGGCTTTGCCCCTGCCGGGCCGGCTAACCGACCGGTGCTCATCACCAACTGGTCGCAGTATGTCGCCACCTTCGGCAGCCTCGAAGAGGGAGGCGTACGCAACCCCCACCTGCCCGGCTCCTACCTCTCGCACGCCGTCTACGGCTACTTCCTCAATGGCGGCGGGCGCTGCTACGTCACGCGCCTGGTCAACAACAGCACCAAGACGGATAAGCCCGCGCCAGTGCTGCTGCCCAGTCGCGCCTCCAAAGCCGTGCCCTCGCTGATCGTCCATCCCAAAAACGTGCCGCAGCAGGACATCCAGATCGAAGTGCTGCCGCCCACCAAAACCCTGCCGCCCCCGCCGGCTCCCGCCTCAGCTGAAGGCGAGCAGCAGAAAGAGGGAGAAGCCGCGTCCCCCGCAACTTCTGCGGTGCCGGGCAATCGCGGCCTCTTCACCCTCAAAGTGCGGATGGGCGAAGAAGAAGAGATCTACGAGAACCTGAGCGTTGGCAGCGGGGGAGGAGCCGGGAGCAAGACCGCCGTTGAGACGGTCAATCAGCTCAGTCAGCTCATCCGTCTGGTCGAACCGAAGACCAGCGGCAGCGCCATAGAGCGGGCCCCCGAGCCAGGCACCTACGTCCTGCGGGCGCCGGCCCAGCTCGCCCTGCCCCAGGTCCAGCCCGACCACTTCGCCGGCAGCGCCGCCGAGCGCAGCGGCTTCGAAGGGCTGGAAGTCGCCGAAGACGTCACGATGGTCTGCTGCCCCGACCTGATGGCCGCCTACCAGGCCGGCCTGATCACTCGTGAGGGCGTCAAAGCCGTGCAACTGGCCATGATTGCCCACTGCGAGCGCATGGGCGACCGCATCGCTGTGCTGGACCCCCTGCCGGACCTCACACCGCAGCAGGTCAAGGTCTGGCGTGAGGCTGAGGCCGCCTACGATTCCAAATTCGCCGCCCTCTACTATCCCTGGATCAAGATCTCTG
Organism: Thermogemmatispora onikobensis; assembly: GCF_001748285.1. NCBI lineage: Bacteria > Bacillati > Chloroflexota > Ktedonobacteria > Thermogemmatisporales > Thermogemmatisporaceae > Thermogemmatispora > Thermogemmatispora onikobensis. The sequence continues at coordinate 89,483 of NZ_BDGT01000005.1, forward strand.
GCCCCGATGGCCGCCCCCTGGCCGTGCCGCCCTCCGGCCACATCGCCGGCATCTACGCCCGCAGCGACAACGAGCGCGGCGTCCACAAAGCCCCCGCCAATGAGGTCGTCCGCGGCGCCCTGGAGGGCGTTATCCAGGTGACCAAAGGCGAGCAAGATACCCTCAATCCCAGCGGCGTCAACTGTATCCGCTCCTTTACCGGGCGTGGCCTGCGCGTCTGGGGCGCGCGCACCCTCAGCAGTGACCCCGCCTGGCGCTACATCAACGTGCGGCGCCTCTTCAACTATATCGAAAAGTCGATCGAGCGCGGCACCCAATGGGTGGTCTTCGAACCCAACGATGTCGACCTCTGGGCGCGCGTCAAACGCGACATCACGGCCTTCCTCACAGGCGTCTGGCGCGATGGCATGCTCTTTGGCCGTTCGCCCGAAGAAGCCTTCTTTGTCAAGTGTGACGAAGAGCTGAATCCACCCGATGTGCGCGACCGCGGCATGCTCTTCATCGATATCGGCCTGGCCCCCGTCAAACCCGCCGAATTCGTGGTCTTCCGTCTGCGCCAGTGGGCGGGTGGCGGCGCCTGAGCAAGCAATCCGCCCAGCAGCAATCGATCGCATCAGTGTCTCATATTGAAGACCAAAGGAGGAGGAACACATGGCAGAGAAAGATCCGCTAGTCTCATCATGGTTTGGCGTCGAATTTCAAGGTCAGATCGTCGGCGCCTTCCGCGAGTGCACCGGCCTGGGCAGCGAGAACGAGGTTGTCGAATACAAAGCCAGCGGGCCACGCGGCGAGTTCGTCATCAAGAAGGTGCCGGGCCGCCTCAAATGGAACAACATCACCCTTAAGCGCGGCATTACCGACTCGATGGACATGTGGCAGTGGCGCAAGCTCGTCGAGCAGGGCAAGATCGAGGAGGCGCGCAAGAACGGGACCATCACCATGTACAATCAGCAGGGCGAGCCAGTGGCGCGCTGGAACTTCGTCAACGCCTGGCCAAGCAAATTGACCGGCCCCAGTGCCAACGCCAGCAACAACGAGGTGGCCATCGAAGAACTGGAGATCACCCACGAGGGCTACGAGCGCGTGAGCTAAGGCCCCGTGGCACACTCGGGGAGCCAAGTCAACAATGTTACAGACCGAGTTTCCCTTTACCTTGCCCTGCGGCTACGTCGACGCGCGCGGGAACCTCCATCGTCAGGGTACGATGCGCCTGGCCACCGCCCTCGATGAGATCGAGCCGCTGCAGGATGCGCGGGTCCGCGCCAATGAGGCCTACCTGACGATCCTGGTGCTCAGCCGTGTCGTGACGCGCCTGGGCGACCTCTATCCCGTCGATGTGAGTGTGATCGAAGGACTCTTTTCCGCCGATCTCGCCTATCTGCAGCGGCTCTATGTCCAAATCAACGAAGTGGGCACGACGCTGTTCGAGACGCAGTGTCCCCGCTGTGGCCTGCGTTTCGCGCTCAACCTGGCGGAAGGTGGTGAACCTGATGACGGATCTCCCAGCCCCTAATCGAGAGGCGACCGGCGCCAGCACTGCGGGCCTGCCGGTGCGCGAGGACGCCGGCGCCGCGATCAACATCGAGCGACTGGCAGAGAAAGTCTATCACTTGCTGCTTCAGGAGGTACGCCTCTCCCTGGCTCGTGGACAACGGGGGCCAGGGTATCCGCTGAGGCGCGGGAGGTGAAGAGCTGATGGCCACCGAAGCCTATCCGGGTTGCCGCTTCTATGTCCTCTTCGAGGGCCAGGCCCAGGGCGTCTTTACCGAGGTCAGCGGCCTGCAGGTCGAGATGGACATCATGGAGTACCAGGAGGGCGGCAATAACGGCTTTGTCTATCGCCTGCCTGGCTTTACCAAAGTGAGCAATCTGACGCTCAAGCGCGGCCTGACCACTTCCAACGAGTTCTATCGCTGGCTGGCCGATGTGGCCAGCGGGCGTCTCAAGCGTCGCCATATCTCGGTTGTTATGTATGACGTGGCGGGCAACGAACTGATGCGCTGGAATTTTCTGAACGCCTACCCGGTGAAGTGGGTCGGCCCCCAGTTGCGCGCGCCGGACAATACAGCGGCTATCGAGACCCTGGAGCTGGCCCATGAGGGCGTGACCCTCGGCTGAACCAGCGCCCGACTGGCTGAGACGGAGGAGGACTATTGTGCGTCGACACCTGCTGCTGACCGCTCTGCGCCGCCGCCAGCGGCTGCTCGCTCTCAGGCCGGCCTCGCCGCTGCGGCGCTCTCTGGAGCGGCACCGCGCTCTGGCTGCCGCCCTCGGCCTGACAGCCCTGGCCGCTGATGACCGACCTCAGCAGCCTCTGGCAACAGGGCAGCCGCTCTGGTCTCCACGCCTGCTGGCCGCCCGGCAACCCATCGGCGAGGCGCCACCGCTAGCGTCCCCCCTGCCAGAGGAAGGGGAGCAAGCGTCTGTCGCTCCCTGGCCTTGGCCTCCAGAGCAGCTGAATCCGACAGAGACAATACCGGCGCCGGCTGCGGGGGAGAACCAGCCCCGAGCGGCTGCCACTACCGACGAGGAGGAGCTGGCAGCCCCGCCCAGGCCAGACGAGAATCAGCGACAGGAGGCCGGGCCTCTGACCTCGCCGCCGCTGCCGGCGACGCCTCCGGTAGGCCACGCGCGGGTGATCGAGCTGGGTGCAGCCAGTACACCCTATGATACTATTGCCCTGGATGCACCCGAAAGTGACCTCGCCAGGATCAGCCAGAGTCTGCCAGCCTCCCCTGGTTCAACCTCTGACTCTGAGGTGGCGGCAGCGCCGGAACTGCCCAATGAGGCGGCTCAGCTCTTCCGGCCCCGTCTGGACGAGGCTGAACGCTCGCCACAGAGCTGGCTCAGGCGCCTGGTGGAACAGGCCCAACGCGAACAGAGGCAACCAGCACAGAGGCAACCAGCTAAGGGCGCGGAGCCGGACCAGGAACCTGATCGCATGACAGGACCGGCCCGGCCAGCGGGCGCTGCCAGCGCCTTCCAGGCAAACACCCAGGCTCCCGCTCAGCCATCGCTCCTTCCGCTCACTGCCGGTCTCCAGAGGGAGCGGCCTGCAGCAGCTGCTGCGACACAACGCTCCTCGTCGAGTCCAGCAGGAGGACCCAGGAACGCAGAGCCGCCGGCCCTCATCGCCCGCCGCTTCCTCAAGCCGCTCGTGGGCATTGACCTGGCGGAGGTTGCGCTCTATCGCGATGCCCGGGCCGCTCGCGCCACAGCAGCCCACGCTGCGGAGGCGCTCAGCGATGCTGACACAATCGAGCTGGCTCCCCAGGAGGAGCAAACCACGCCAGAGGGCCTCGGCCTGCTGGCTCATGAGCTGACGCACATCATGCGCCGGCGCAGGCCGCGCTTCCTGCCGCCGGTCATCCGCCCGGCGCCCATGTCCGAAGCAGGAGAGCCTGCTGAACCAGCCCCAGCCATCCCACTCGCTGATGAAGAGCAGGTAGCCCTTGCTGTCGAGCGCCGCGTCCGCCAGCAGGCACGGACGGCTTTCGCGGTGACCGCTTCACCGGTGCCGCCAGCGCCCATGACCGCGACGGAGCCGTCCACCCTCAACGCGGGTCGAACACCCGAGGGCGAGGATGCCAACCAGGGCGAGCGTGGCATCTGGGGCAATCTTCCGGCTCCCTGGGAGCCACTACCGGCCTGGCTGACCGCGCCGGCTTCTTCCGGCAGCCCGCCCGCGAGCGAGACGACGTCAGGTGCAAGCCTTTCTTCGGCACCGCTCGCACCGCCGCCCCCGGCGTTCACCCCCAACCAGCCGCTCCCTGTCTCAGCCAACGGGAGCGCTCTCCCGGAGGAGCAAAGTGGCAGCAGCCGCGCCGGCGTCGAGCGCAGCCTGGCCACACCTGTTGGGGACCAGGGTGAAGGGCAGTCAGCCATGCCAGCCGCTCGCCCACCGGAGCCGGATCTCGACGCCCTGGCGCGCCAGGTCTATACCCTGCTCAAGCGCCGCCTGAGCGCCGAGCAGCGCCGCCTGCTCTCATAAAAAAGGAAGCAAGGCGATCAAGGAAGGAGTGCAGCCATGCAAAGTAGCCCGCTGGCCCTGGCCACCATCGTCGACCATGATCACGGCAGCAGCGTCGAATGCATGTTTAATCCCAAGGAATACACCTTTAGCAAGCAGAACTCGTGGACTGCCAAAGAGAGCAAGGGCACCAACATCGCCCGCCTGGAATTTGGCAGCGGCCAGCCCACCACGCTGCAGATGCAGCTCTTCTTTGACACCTATACCAACATCAAAAGCAACGGCGAAGGAGGCGGCTCCAAAGACGTACGCAAAGCCTACACCGAAAAAATCTGGAACATGATGAAAGTTGATCCGGCGCTTGGGCCGCTGGGAGGTCGAGGAGGAGGCGCCAAACATAAGAAAGGGCGGCCTCCGGTCGTCAGCTTCCAATGGGGGGCCGTCTGGAGCTTCAAAGCTGTCATCACCAACATCCGCGAGCGTTTCACCCTCTTCCTGCCCGATGGCACGCCGGTGCGCTCCACCCTGGACGTCACCTTTCAGCAAGTGCAGGACAAAGACGACTACCCGGCGACCAACCCCACGTCGGGCGGTGTCGGGGGAGAGCGCGTCTGGCGCGTCTGCGAAGGCGACACCCTGGCCTGGATCGCCTACAAAGAGTACGGCGACCCCAACCGCTGGCGCCTGATCGCCGAAGCCAACCGCCTGACCCGTGTGCGGCAGCTCACGCCAGGTCTGCTGCTGGAGATCCCCAATGCCACAGAATGAAAACCTGCTCAGCCTGCTCTCCATCAAAATTGGAGGCGCCGATGTGTCGCCGGACTTCATGAGCGACCTGCTGGAGGTCACCATCGAAAATAGCCTCCATCTGCCGGACGTCGCCACCATCGTCCTGCACGACACACGGCTGCACTGGATCGATGACAATAGCCTCCTGCCCGGCCAGAGCGTACAGATCGAAGCGCACAGCGGACGGCAATCGAAGCTACTCTTCGATGGTGAAATTGTCGAGATTGAGCCATCCTTTGACGCCAGCAACCAGCAACTGATCATTCGCGCCTTCGATCGCCTGCACCGTCTGGGGCGCGGAAGCCGGGTGCGCTCCTTTGTCAACGTCAGCGATGAGGACCTGATCAGGAAACTGGCGGCGGAGGCCGGGCTGCAGGCGCAAGTCCGGGTCGGTGGCCAGGTCCATGACTACATCTTGCAGAGTAATGAGAGCAACCTGGAGTTTCTCCAGCGAAGAGCGGCGGCCCTGGGCTGCCTGCTCTACGTCCAGGGGAAGACCCTCCACGTGGAGCCGCTCAAGAACGGCGGGGGCCAGCTTGAACTGGAATGGGGGGTCAACCTGCACGAATTTGCGCCGCGCCTGACCACCCTTGGCCAGTTCAGCAAAGTCACCGTGCGCGGCTGGGACCCTGCGCAGCGGCGAGCCGTCGTCAGCCAGGCGCAGAACGGACGGGGAGCGCCCCAGATTGGGCAAGAGCAAAGCGGGGGCGAGCTGGTTCAGCAGGCATTCCAGCTGACAGCGGAAGCGCTCGTCGCCGCGGGGTCGGTGCGCACCCAGGCCGAGGCGGATCGCCTGGCGCAGGCGGTGGCCGACCGAGCCGCCGGGCGCTTTATCGAAGCCGAAGGAGCCTGCGCTGGCCTGCCCGCCCTGGTGGCAGGGGTCAGCGTGCGCATCAAAGCCGTGGGCACCCGCTTCAGCGGCACCTACTTCGTCACCAGCACCCTGCACAGCTACAGCGCGCGTCATGGCTACCTCACCCGCTTCAGCGTCAGCGGCTACCAGCCCGCAACCGTACTGAACCTGCTGGGCGGCGCTGATCCGCGCCAGGCCCTGCCAACGGCCACGCTCGCTGGACCGCTCTCCACGGGCATGGGCCTGGTCATCGGCATCGTCACCGACAATGACGATCCCGCTGGCTGGGGACGAGTGAAAGTCAAATATCCCTCCCTCTCGGAGGAGCATGCCAGCGGGTGGGCCCGTGTCGTTGTCCCCGGGGGCGGCGCTCAGCGTGGCATCCAGTTCCTGCCCGAGGTCAACGATGAGGTCCTGGTCGGCTTCCTGGAGGGCGACATCCAGCACCCCTACATCCTGGGCGGCCTCTGGAACGGTCAAGACAGGCCGCCGGAGCCGCAGGCCGCCAGCGGGGGCCGCGTCCAGAAGCGCCTCCTCCGCTCGCGTACTGGCCACCTCATCACCCTGGACGATAGCGAAGGGGGTGGTGGCATCACCATCAGCGATAGCGCGGGGAACAGTATCAAGATCGACACCGCCTCCAACAGCCTGCAGATCAGCGTCCAGGGCAACATCAGCCTGAAAGCTCGAGGCTCCCTATCCCTGGAAGCCCAGGGGCAGGTCCAGCTCAAAGGGCAGGGCGTCAACATCGATGGAGGCGCCGGCGTCGTCACCGTCAAAGGTACAACGATTAATCTGAACTGAGCGAGCAGAAGCGAGCGGAAAGGTACTCGTCTGCAGTGCTGCCTGTCCCCGGCAAAAGCATGCCGAAATTGTGAAGCACTGGCGCGTTTTCCTGAAGACAGCGCAAGCGAGGAACAGAGAAGAGAGCAAATAAAAAAGAGGAGGAACGACCAGCATGGGGCAGCCGGCGGCCAAGCAGGGCGACCAGATCACCGCTGTTGACACCCACATTGTCCTCATTCCCTCGCCGGGGGGCGCGGTGCCAACGCCGCTGCCGCATCCTTTCGCTGGGATCATCAACGGCAATCTCAGCCCGAATGTCATGATTATGGGACTGCCAGCGGCTACCCAGGGCAGCACCGCCGACAACATGCCGCCACACATTCCCCAGGGCGGCCCCTTCCAGCGTCCTCCAAGCAACCGTGGGGTCATCATCAACGGCAGCGCCACCGTCCTGATCAATGGCAAGCCAGCGGCACGCAGCGGAGACACCGCCATGACCTGCAACGATCCTGCTGATATGCCAGTGGGGACCGTCGTGGCCACGGGCACCGTGCTCATCGGCTAGGGGGACAGCAGAGGCAGCGCTGGCCGTGACGAGCCGCCGGTACCGGCGGGTGGGGCAGGGCAGAGCAGAGCTGCACCAGGCAGATAGAAGGTCAAAGAAAAGAGAGGAACGAGCACTATGCGCGATTTTCTTGGAACCGGCTGGGCGTTCCCGATTCACATCGATGCCCACGGGCGCATCGCGCTGGCGCGGCAGGAGCGCGATATCGAGGAAGCCATCCGCATTATCCTGCTGACGCCCAAGGGGCAGCGCGTGATGCGGCCTGAATTCGGCTGCCAGATTCACGAGCTGCTGTTTGCGCCCAACAACGCCACCACCTGCGGCCTGGCCGCCTACTATGTAGAAGATGCTCTGGGCATGTGGGAGCCGCGCATCAGCGTCCTCAACGTGGAGGCGCGTCCCGATCCTGCCGAACCGGGGCGCCTGCTTATTGACATCCGCTATGAAATCAAGGCCACCCATGACCGCCGCTCGCTTGTCTTCCCCTTCTACCGCATTCCGGGCGAGGGCGAGAGCGAGCCGGCGGGGACCACTGGCCAGAGGGAGGGCTAACCATCATGCCGCTGCCTGCGCCAAAGCTAGACGATCGCCACTTTCAAGACATCGTTGATCAGGCCAAGCTGCTCATTCCCCACTATTGCCGCGAGTGGACCGACCACAACGTCAGCGACCCGGGCGTGACCCTGATCGAACTCTTCGCCTGGATGACCGACATGCTGCTCTATCGCGTCAACCAGGTACCAGACAAGAACTATATCAAATTTCTGGAACTGATCGGCATTCGGCTGGAGCCGCCGCGAGCGGCGACCGTGCCCATTACCTTTTATCTGTCCGCGGCGCAGCCGACGGAGATCACCATTCCCGCCGATACCGAAGTCGCCACCGTGCGTACCGAGAGCAGCCCGGCCATCATCTTCACCACGGAGCAGCCGCTGACCGTGCGTCCACCGCGGCTCATCGACACCTTCACGCGCAACGCCAGCCAGGGCAGCAACTGGCTACGCCACAACCTGCCGCCCGAGGGAGTGCGCGGGCGCGAGAAGCGTGTTGCCCTTTTTCCGCAGAAGCCGGCCCCGGGCGATGCCTTTCTGCTGGCTTTTGAGAACGACCTGAGCAATCACCTGCTGGCCCTGGTCGTGGACTGCGAGCGCGCCGGTGGGGCGGGCGTCGACCCGACGAAGCCGCCGCTGACCTGGCAGGTCTGGCAAGGGCGGGCCGCGCGCTGGGTGAATTGCGAGCTCGAATACGACGGCACCGGCGGCTTCAACGAAGCCGGTGAGATCATCCTCCATCTGCCGGAGATGGTACGCTCTGAGTTCGCAGGCGTCACCGGCTACTGGCTGCGCTGCCGACTGACCGAGGCGCAAGGAGGACCGGGGTCCTATCAGGTTTCGCCGGTACTACGCCGGCTGCGCGTCGAGGCTCGCGGGGGGACCGTCAATGCGCGCCATGCCATCACTGCCAAAGAGGAAGTGCTAGGTGTCAGCGATGGCACCCCGGGCCAGGTCTTTCAGCTCCAGCATACCCCCATTCTGGCCCTCGATCCACAACAAGAATATCTGGTCAGCGAGCCGCCGGGCGACAAGCCCCAGATCTGGCACGAGGTCGAAGACTTTGCCGAATCCGGTCCTGACGATCGCCATTTCACCCTCGATAAGCTCGACGGCACGCTCACGCTCGGGCCGGCCCTCCTGCAGCCCGACGGCACTGTCTACCGCTTTGGCCGTGTCCCTGAGAAAGGGAGCCTGCTGGTCTTCAAGCGCTATCGCTACGGGGGAGGCGTGGTCGGCAATGTCGCGCGTGGCACCCTGACGGTCCTCAAGACCTCGATCCCCTATGTGGCCCACGTCACCAACCGGACCGCCGCCGTTGGTGGGCGCGATGCCCAGAGCCTGGAGGAGGCCCGGCTGCGAGCGCCCCAGAAGCTGCGCGCACGCACTCGGGCCGTGACTGCCGACGATTACGAGTATCTGGCCTGCCAGGTGCCTGGGGTAGCGCGCGCACGCTGTCTGGCCCCCGGCCCCCAGCCGGGCGGACGTGGTGATCCGCGTCCAGGGCAGGTCTTTGTCATCGTCCTGCCCCAGGTTGATCAACCCGAAGGACCCCTGGTGCCGGAACAGTTGGCGCTCTCCGCCGAGCTGCGCAGCGCCGTTCTCTCCTATCTCCAGCCCCGGCGTCTGCTCGGCACCGCCCTGGAGGTCCATTCACCCCAGTATGTGAGCGTCTCAGTTCAGGCCGAGCTGCGCGTCGCGGAACACAGCGATCCCGCCCTGATCGAGGCGGTCCAGCAAGAGGCCCTGGAGGCCCTGCGGCGCTACCTCAATCCCTATCTCGGGGGACCACGCGGCAACGGCTGGCCCTTCGGGCGCGCGCTCAACCGTTCCGAGCTATACGGACTTTTGCAGCGTATTGAGCATGTTGAGTATGTGGAGAATCTGGTCATCAGCGTTAGCGAAGCGGGAGCGGCGGAGAAGCCCCTGCCGGCGAATCAGCAGACGGTCCAGATTCCCCGTCACGGTCTCATCTGTTCCGGGCAACATCAGATAAAGGTGCGCTGAGAGAGATGGCCACGCCACAGCTTGTTGTCCGCCTGCAGGGCGACATCATCAAGACGGTGCCCCTGACGACACCGGTGCTGCGCATTGGGCGGGGGCCGGAGAGCGATCTGATGCTTGATCATCAGATCATCTCGCGCCACCACGCTGAGCTGCGCCTGACACCCCAGGGCTGCCTTCTGACAGACCTGGGCAGCTCGAACGGGACCCTGGTGGGTCAGCAGCGCCTGCTGCCGCATCAGCCCTACTTGCTGCGCGATGGGGCGAGCTTTCAGATTGGTCCCTATCTGCTCACCTATGAGGCGGAGGCGGGGACGGCCCCACGCCTGCCGACACCGGCGCAGGAGCAGCCTCCGAAGACCACGGCGGAGCCGTTGGCAGTCGGGTCGGCTGAAGCAGAAAAGAGAGCAGCAGAGGCGCGGCCTCCAACGCCAGTCGTGCCGCCGCGTGCGACAGTGCGTCCCGCCGCTGCGCAGGCAGCGCGGCCTGTCACTCCCCTGAGCACGCCGCCCGGGCCGAGTATCGGTGGCCTCTATCTGCGCTATCTCCCCGACATCTACCAGGAGAGCGATTTTCTGCAGCGTTTCCTCCACATCTTTGAAGACATCTGGGAGCCATTGGAGCAGCGCCAGGATCATATTGAGATGTACTTTGATGCGCGCACCTGCCCGACGCGCTTCCTGCCCTGGCTGGCGAGCTGGCTGGACATTCCGCTCAATCCCCACTGGCCGGAGGCGCGTCAGCGGCGTCTGCTGGCTGAAGCCTGGGAACTGTATAGTTGGCGCGGTACCCTCTATGGACTCAAACGCATGATTGAAGTCTGCACTGGACTACAGCCTGAGATCTTTGAGAAGCCGGAAGAGCCATTTATCTTTCATGTACGTGTCAGGCTGGCCCCGGGGGTGGGCGGTGAGCTAGTTGATCGTGCCTTCCTGGAAGAGCTGATTCAGTTACACAAGCCAGCGCATGCCGGGTACATACTGGAGGTCATCCCATGATGAACGAAGAGTACATAGGCCGGACCGTCGGGCAGTATCGGATCGAGGCGGTGCTGGGGGCGGGAGGAATGGGCCAGGTTTTTCGCGGCGTGCATCAGCTGCTTGATCGCCCGGCGGCCATCAAGGTCATGCTGCCCAGCTTTGCGGCGCGCTCAGACTTTCGTGCTCGCTTTCTGCAGGAGGCCAAAGCGGCGGCGGCCCTGCACCATCCCAACATTGTCGAGATCTACGACTACGGCGATGATCATGGCCTGCTCTATATGGTCATGGAATACATGGGCGACGGGGCGCTCAGTGGCCTGCTCAAGCGGCAGGGTGAGAAGCGTTTACCGCTGCCGCAAGTGCTCATGCTGGGCATCCAGATTGCGCAGGGGTTAGCGGCGGCCCATGCCCTTCAGGTGGTGCACCGCGACATCAAGCCGGCCAATCTCCTGCTGCGGCATCTTGCTGGCTCTGGGTCGGGGCGTGAGCATTATCTCGTCAAGATCAGCGATTTCGGGCTGGCGCGTCTGGTAGAAGGAGGGGTTGAGACAGTCACCGGCACACCGATGGGGACGCTGGCCTACATGTCGCCCGAGCAATGTCTTGGCGCCAAGACTATTGATGGGCGCAGCGATCTCTATGCCCTCGGGGTTGTCCTGTACGAGATGCTCACTGGCTCCCTGCCTTTTCAGATCAGCGGCGTAGCCGACGCCATCTACAAGCACGTCAACGCCACGCCGCCGCGTCTGCGCGAGCTGCGGCCTGAACTACCCTCCATCCTCGAAGAGATTGTCATGTGCTGTCTGGCCAAGAAGCCCGAGGAGCGCTTTGCCACGGGGCAAGCGCTGGCGAATGCCCTGCAGAACGTGCTGGGGGGGAGCGGAGAGGGGGCTTCGGCCTTAGCGGCAACCTCGGGGCCTGGGCCGCAGCAAGCGAGTCTGCAGACGCGCACCACCCTGGATGCGCCGGCCTCGCCGTCAGCGCTCCCGGCGCCGCCCACCGTATCCACCATGCCGGGCTATAGCGACGTGCCTCGGGTGCGCGTCATCGATGAGAGCGGGCGGACGCTGCAGGTCGTTGAAGTCAGGCCGGCGGGCATCATCGTAGGCCGGCAGGAAGGAAGCGACATCGTTCTGCTCTCGAAGCAGGTCTCGCGCCAGCACCTGCGCATCACCTGGGACGGCAAAGAGGTGCGGGTTCTGGATCTGGGATCGAGCAACGGCACCCTACTAGAGGGGGTGCGTCTCATGCCGCAGGTCAGCCAGGTCTGGCAGGAGCGGCAGATGGTCCGCCTTGGCCCCTTCTGGCTGCGTCTGGAAGGTGCCAGTCCCCCAGCGACCTTCATCCGTTCAGGAGCAGGGCCGGCTCCCCTCCCTGGTGCCAGCCGGCCTGCGGGCATGGGGAGTAGCACCTATGGCAACTATGCCACACCCACCATTGCGAACACAGCGAGCAGCCAGGGGCCGGCCTCGCTGGTCTCGGAGCGTATTGGCCTGGTGGCCTCGCCCAAGACCCTGACGCTGGTGCCGGGTCAGACGGCCACCGTCCAGCTTACCCTGACCAACATGGGAAGCACCGTTGACTGGTTCACGCCGACGGTCGACGGCGTTCCTGCCGAGTGGCTGCATGGCGCCGGGCAAGAGGTGCAGCTCAATCCCGGCATGCAAGAGACAGTCACCCTGACCGTCAATGTCGCGCGTCGTCCCTCGCATCGCGCCGGGCAATACCATGTCTTAATTCGGGCCCGCTCGCGTGAGGTGCCCCAGGAATACAGTCAGACAAGCTGCATTTGGACTGTGCAGCCCTTCAGCGAGGAGATGCTACGGCTGGAGCCACGGCGCGCCAGTGGCCGGGGCCGGGCCTCCTACACCCTGGCGGTGACCAATGCTGGCAACGCGCCAGCCCGCTATCAGCTGGAGGGAGAAGATGACGAGCAGCGACTGCGCTACCTTTTCCGGGTGAACCCGCTGGAGCTAGATACCGGACGGGAAGCGCGAGTCGGGCTGAGCGTGCAGGAACGGCGGCGCCTGATAGGACGGGAGGAGCGCATTCCCTTCCAGGTGCATCTGAAAGCGCTTGGGGAGCAGCGTAGCCAGAGTGCCGCTGGCGAGTTTGTCAACAAAGCGCTGCTGCCACCCTGGGTCATCCCGGCCCTGCTGGCGGTGGTCCTGATCGCTGGGGGGGCGCTGGCCCTGGCTCGGGGACTGGTGCCGCTGCCAGGCAAGCCGGGGACGGCGGTCTCTACTCCCGCCCCCAATGTGGCGGCCACCCTGACGGCCCTGGTACAGACGGGAGCCAGCACGGCCACAGTGGCGGCGGTCAGTAGCCAGGCGACGGCGGCGGCCCAGGCCAATGCCACCGCGGCGGCGCAGAATAGCAGCCAGGCGACGGCGATGGCCCAGGCCAATGCCACCGCGACGGCCCAGGCCAATGCCACGGCCACTGCTCTGGCCAATCCCCCGCCACCGCAGGCGCAGACGGTCACAACAGTGGTCACGGGCCTCGCCGCTCCCATCGGCGCCCAATACGTCAACTCCGGTGATCGACTCTTCTTCGTCGAGTATGGAGGCAAGGTTTCGCTGCTGACCAATGCCTCGGGGAGCAGTCCAGCCTACTCGGTGCTGGGCACTGGCTACGGCCTGCTTGAAGATGTGGCTGTGGCGTCTGATGGCCATACGCTCTACCTGACCGAGCGCGGGGGCAATCTCTACCGTGTCAATCTCGCGGTCGGGGCCAATCGCAGTCAAGCTACCGTCGTGGCCTCCGGCTTGGCGGCGCCGCATCAAATCGCTCTTGATGGCAATGTAGCCTATGTGGCGCTCTACAACGACAGCGGGCCGCTGGGCAGTGTAGTCAAAGTTGATCTGAACAGTGGAACAGTGACAACGGTGCTCTCCGATTTGCAGCATCCCATCGGAGTCCTGCTAGCTTCCGATCATCATACGCTCTATGTAACCGAGCAGCAGCCGGACGGCAGCGGTACCCTGAGCCGGTTCGATCTGGCGACCGGTACGCGCACGCAGCTGGCCCGTAGTCAGGGGGCCCCTCTCTTCTTCCTGCACTGGGCCAATAGCCTGCAAACGGCCATCCTGGTGCCCGAGCGCTCTCCTACCAATGAGGTCTGGTACGTCAGTCTGGTGGATCATCCCGAGGTGCTTCATCCGGTGGCGCATGTGGGAGCGGCGCCTTCCGATGTCGTAACGGCGGGGCAGCAGCCAGGCAACTTTTTCCCGATGTTCGTCTGTGCTGCTGCCAGCAATGCTATCCAGCGCTTGAGCTAAACGGGGGAAGGAGCGAGTGGACAGGCGGGGGCCGGCCTGTCTGATGGTTGCTATGATGACGTCTGCTTGCTGCTATGGCAGGGGGGAAGGGGTTGCGGCTCCCAGCAATTGCTCAAAGAGACGCCGTGTCTCGGGCAGTGGTTCGAGGCCCAGCTCTTCCCGCAGAGTCTGGCAGCATTGCTGGTAGCAGCGGAGCATCTCGTTGCGTCTGCCGCTGAGGCTATGAGCGCGCATTATCTTGCGGTAGGCCTCTTCATCGTAATGGTCCAGTTTCAGCAGGAGGCTGGCCCAGGTCAGGGCGGTCTCAGCTTCGCCGCGCTGCAGGGCGTACTCGGCCAGCCAGGTACTCATTTGGCGGTGAGCCCGGGCCAGCTCCTCGCGTGTTAGAAACGACCATTCGGCATAGAGGTCCTCTGTCAGGAAGGGGCCACTGTACAGTTTGCAGGCCTGTTCATAGCAGCGAGCGGTGACATCGCTATCGTTGGCCTGGCGGCCCGTGGCGAAGAGGCGCCGGAACTCTGCGACATCGGTGATGAAGCTGGCGGCAGGATTCAGCAAGTACGTCTGCTCTTTATACAGGATATAGCCGCCGCCTGACTGGACCTGCTCGCCGTTGAGGGAGGCGCGCAGGGCGCTGACAGCGATTTGCAGCTTATGACGACTGGTCTCGCGTTCTTCATCTGGCCAGAGATCGGCCATCAGCATATCAATGCTGGCTTGTTGCTGAGGTTGAGCCAGGAGATAGCGCAAGATGGCCTGTCCCTTGCTGTTGCGACAGAGCTGGATCAGTGCCCCTTGGGTGTGCAGACGTCGGACGGTGAAGCGCCCGAAGCAGGTGATGTAGAGCGGCGGGAGGGTAGTGGTCGAGCCAGCCTCAGTGGACGGCAGATAGCGGGGATGCGTTTGCAGGGAGATAATGGCTGGCCCGGGCGGAGAAGCTCCTTTGGCGTTGGCGCTGGTGCTGACGCCGGGCTGGGGATCAGCGGTGAGAGGTGAGGTGCGGACTGGGTGAAGGCGCTCTGGTCCTCCTCCCGCATCGCTGAGATAATGAAGCCTGCCTTTCATGGCGGCCAGCTCTCCCTGCCAGGCAGCCTGTGCCTCGACAAGCTGCAGGTTGACCGCGCGCAGGAGTTGTTCGACGCGGAGAAGCTGGCTTTCTATCTCCTGGAGCGCTGCCAGCATACGCTCACAAGCTGCTACTTGCAGGTCCGCAGGCGCTTGATCAGTAGCGGTCTGAAGCTGGATCTGTTCGCTGAAAGCCGAGGCCGGCTCTGAGGAATTGAGCGTGATCATCACGATCCTCCTGCATCTCTTCGGTACTCGATGTCTATACAGGAGAACGCGGGCCAGCGTGTCTTTTCAGGGATCAATGCAGGCTCAGGCTCAATCGGGAGCCTTTGCTGATGAGGGAGGCTGCGGGTGGCGTGAAAGAGCGCGAGCTAGAGGGCAAACTGAGCCTGGGCCTCGTCGACGATCATCTGGGCGATCACCAGCGAAGAGGTGGCTGCCGGCGATGGTGCATTCTGCACATGCAGCACGCGCTGCCCGCGGCGGATCACGAAGTCATCAACCAGGCTGCCATCGGGAGCCAGGGCCTGGGCCCGCACACCGCTCGGACCCGGCAGCAGGTCCCGCTCTTCGAGGGCCGGCACATAGCGCTGGACCTGGCGCACATAGGCGCGCTTCACGTAGTCACGATAGAGTTCGGCCAGGCCCATGCGCCAGTAGCGCCGCGCCAGACGCCAGAAGCCGGCGTAGCTGAGGGTCTCCCACAGCTCCCGCGGGTGAAGCTGCCAGCGATCATAGCCCTCGCGTGCCAGGGCCAGTACGGCATTGGGTCCGACCCAGACCTCGCCGTTGGGTCGCAGCGTCAGGTGGACCCCCAGGAAAGGAAAGCGCGGGTCGGGGACGGGATAGATGAGGCCGCGCACCAGCGGGCGCTTTTCGGGGCGCAGCACATAGTAGTCACCGCGGAAGGGCACGATGCGCAGACCGCCGTCGTCGCCGGTCAGGTGCGCCAGGCGATCGGAGTAGAGGCCGGCGCAGGTGATCACGGCGCGCGCCCTCAGCTCTTCCTCCCGGCTGCTGCTCTGACCCGAGGCTGCCGGTGCCTGGGTGCGGATCTGGACCACCACTTCATCGGCGCGCGGCAAGAGACCTACCACCTGGCAGCTCAGGCGCAGCTCCGCGCCGTGCGCGCTGATCTCCGCGGCCAGGGTGGTGGCCACGCGCGTAAAATCGACGATCCCTGTATTAGGAGAATAGATAGCCTTTAGTCCCGCTGCTGCTGGCTCGATCTCGTGCAGGCGCTCGGGGCCGATTAGCTCCAGACCCTGGACCCCATTGCGCTGGCCGCGCTCATAGAGGGCCTGCAGGCGTGGCAGCTCTTCCTCCGTCAGTGCCACGATTACCTTGCCGCAGAGCTGGAACGGAATGCCATGCTCGCGGCAGAAGGCCAGCATGGCCCGATGGCCGGCCACGCAGGCGCGGGCCTTCAACGAGCCGGGGGTATAGTAGATACCGGTGTGCAGCACGCCGCTATTGTGCCCCGACTGGTGGGCGGCGATGCGTGGCTCTTTCTCCAGCAGGAGCAGGCGCAGGCCAGGACGGCGTCGCACATACTCGCGCGCCGTTGCCAGCCCCACCAGGCCGGCGCCAACAATGATCAGATCATAGGGCTGCATTTGTTTAAAGATAACCAGCGACGCCTGCCGCTTTATTCCCAGCCGCAGGAGCGAGTCGGGGGAGAGGCTGGTCCTGTTGAGCTAGTCGTGTGCTATACTTAAGTGGCAATCTCCACTGAGAACCCACTGGTTCGTTAGCCAGAGAACGCAAGTCACCACTAGAGACGCAACAGAGGTACAAAGATCCATGTCACAGAATACGCCCATTACCGTTGCGTATGGGGATGGCATTGGCCCGGAGATCATGGCGGCCACCCTGGAAGTGATCAAGGCCGCTGGGGCGCGGATCGACATTGAAGAGATCGAAGTAGGAGAGAAGGTCTACTTGCGCGGTGTGCCCTCGGGTATTGAGCCGAGCGCCTGGGAGTCCCTGCGCCGTACCAAGGTCTTTCTCAAAGCGCCCATTACCACGCCACAAGGAGGGGGCTACAAGAGTCTGAACGTCACCATTCGCACGATGTTCGGCCTCTACGCCAATGTGCGTCCCTGTGTTGCCTACTATCCTTTCGTGGATACCAAGTATCCGGGGATGGACGTCGTCATCATCCGTGAGAACGAAGAGGACCTTTACACCGGCATCGAGTACCGGCAGACGCACGACATGGTGCAGAGCCTCAAGCTCATTAGCCGTCCGGGCAGCGAGAAGATCATTCGCTACGCCTTCGAGTATGCGCGGGCCTACAACCGCAAGAAAGTCACCTGCTTCGTCAAAGACAACATCATGAAGCAGACGGACGGTCTCTTCCACAAGATTTTTGAGAAGGTGGCCGCCGAGTATCCGGACATCCAGAACGAGACCTGGATTGTTGACATTGGCTCGGCCAAGCTGGCGGATACACCGGAAGCTTTTGATGTCGTGGTGCTGCCCAATCTGTACGGTGATATTCTCTCGGATGTGGCGGCCCAGATAGCTGGTTCGGTGGGCATGGCTGGCTCGGCCAACATCGGTGACCAGTGTGCCATGTTTGAGGCCATTCATGGCTCGGCGCCGCGGCGCGCTGGTCAGAACGTGGCCAATCCCTCGGGTCTGCTGCTGGGGGCGGTGCTGATGCTCGTGCATATCGGGCAGCCGGAGGTGGCGACGCGGGTGCACAACGCCTGGTTGCGCACGCTAGAGGATGGTATCCATACCTACGACATCTACAGCGAGGGAGTCAGCAAGCAGAAGGTTGGAACGAAGGAGTTTGCGCAGGCCATCATTGAGCGTCTGGGTCAGATGCCGCAGACGCTCAAGGCGGTGAACTACACGGCGGCGCCGAAGCTGGCCAACATTCAGCACCTCAGTCAGGAGCCGCTGGAGAAGAAGGATCTGGTGGGGGTGGATGTCTTTCTGGAGTGGCGCGGCGGTGGCCCTGATCAGTTGGGCGACGCCATCAAGCGGCTGGAGGGCGATGGGCTGCAGTTGACGATGATTACGAATCGGGGAGCGAAGGTCTGGCCCAATGGGCTGCCCGAGACCTTCTGTACCGATCATTGGCGCTGTCGTTTCCTGGCCGACGATGGGCAGGCCCTACGTCCGCAGCAGGTCATTGCTCTGCTGCATCGTCTGGCCGAGGCTGGTTTCGACTTCATTCAGACCGAGCACCTCTATACCTTTGATGGGCGCCCGGCTTTCTCGACCGCTTCAGGCGAATAGCGGCTGGCCGGTGGCCGCTGGGCTGAGCCAGTGAGCGAGCGAGCGAGCGGGCTGGCAGCTGGTCAGGACTGTGCACACGGGGAGCAGGGGCAGAGGAGTCCTGGAATGAGACTCAGGTCACTTCTGGGGTCCTGCTTCCCGTGTGCTATTATCTTGAGAGAGGCTCTCTTGCCTGTTTACGGCTGAGTCTCAGGAGATGAGAAACGATCTCGATATCTGCGTAAGGAGGATCTTGCTATGCCAGTTCGCACCGCTGAGGCGGAATGGAAAGGTGACCTGCAAAGTGGCCAGGGTCAGCTGAAGCTGGGCACAGGGGCCTTTGAGGGCCAGTATTCGTTTAAGACGCGCATGGGTGACGATACGTCGGGGACCAATCCCGAGGAGCTGATCGCGGCGGCGCATGCGGCCTGCTTCTCGATGGCTCTCTCGGCGGGTCTGGCGCGCGCTGGCTTTACGCCGACGAGCGTCAAGACGAACGCGCGGGTGCACTTCAATCCCACAGCTCAGGGCTATGTTATTGGTCCGATCGAGCTGGAGACCACGGCGGTGGTGCCTGGGATCGATGAGGCGAAGTTTCAGGAGCTGGCCAATGAGGCCAAGCAGAATTGTCCGGTCTCAAGGGCGCTGGCCGCCACGGAGATCCGCCTGCAGGCCAGGCTGGTCCAGCAGTAAGGCTTGGTGGAGTCCGGCTTTTTGCCTACTTCCTACTGTTCTTGTCTGTTCCCTCGCTGAGTGAGGGCAGCGGTCTGTCGGGGGCAGCGTGGTCAAACCGCCTGCTTGTCGGCAGCCGCTGCAAACGCTCGCTGTGTGCTTCTTTCTCTTGTGGGTATCTCTCTCCTGGTTCTGTTCCCCCTGCTGGCTGGCTCTATTCTGGTGCTTGCCTGTCGATCTGCTGGAGCCAGGGGTGAAGAAGTCTCCTCTGTGGTTGGAGTCGTGGGCTGAGGTTGCTGCGTTATAGAAGTGGTAGGGAGGTAGTGGGAGTTCGTTGGACGGTGAGAAGGTTGCCTGTAGGGTTCCTGCTGATTAGCGGGATGATGCGGTAAGATTACAATGAATCACAAAGAGTGTGGTGGAGGGAGGGGTGGTCGGACGGGGACGGAAGGCGCAGCGCAGTGGCTGGCGTCTGCTCTGCTCCGGCGGGCGGCAGCCAGGCAAGGACAGGGGGTGAAGCATGTATCTCGGTCTTGAGGTGAGTGAACAGGCTCTACGTGGGGCCTACTTTCAACAGAAGGAGGTCGTGCTGACGCCGCCGGTAGCGGTGCCGGCCAGCTATGAAGAGCTGCTAGAGGTGCTGGTGCAGCAGGTACAGGAGGCTTCGCGCGTTGGCGAGGCCATTCGGCGCGTGGGGGTGAGTATTCCTGGCAACTGTACTGAGCGGCGAGTGGTCTGGGTGCCCTCGCTGCCTTATCTGAACGGGCGCGATCTGGCTGATGATCTGCGGGCGCGGTTGGGGATCACGGTGATGCTGGCCAGCGATGCGCAGCTGGCCTTGCTGGGCGAGATTTGGCGTGGGACGGCGCGCGATCGGCAAAGTGCTGCCCTGGTGAGTGTGGGAACGGGGATCAATGGGGCGCTGATGCTTGGAGGGCGCATTGTGCACGGGGCCCACGGGAGCGCCGGGGCGTTGGGCTGGCTGGCCCTGGATCGGCAGCAGGCGCCTGATGCTGAGCATGGCTATCTGGATCGCTATGCCTCGGCTTCGATGCTGGCCTCGCAGGGACGTTTGCTTGATCCGCCGCTGTCGCTGGAGGAGATCATTACGCGGGCGCGCGAGGGGCAGGCGACGTGTGTGAAGCTGGTCAATGAGTGTGCGGCAGTGCTGGGTATAGCGGTGGCGGGCCTGGCGAGCGTCTTTGATCCCGAGGTCCTGATCTTTGGGGGGACGCTGACGGGGGCCTTCGATCTTTTTGCCCCGGTTTTGCGCGAAGGGCTGCAGCGCTATGGGTCCCCGAGTGTGCGGCAGACGCCGCTGGTGGCCTCACAGCTTGGAGCCGATGCGCCTCTCTATGGGGCCTTGCGGGCGGCGATGCTCTTGCAGTCGGTGTGGGCCTGATGAACCAGAGCAAGGCACTGCAGCGGGTGCTTTGCTTTGCCGGCCAGGGGCGGCTAGGACCTCTTGCCTTTCGGCGGCGCTCGTGCTATAGAGAGAAGTGCGATCGATGCTCGGTGGCTGACTGGTCGCCTGTGCGCTGTCTGAGGATCTGGGCCTGCTAGCACTGTGGGCGGACGGCCCGGCTGTGAGCTGCGCAAGTCAGCGACGGGACGAAAGGAAGCATCTCGGAAAGGGGTGTCTGATATGGTCTATCCCAGTGTGGGACTCTATCGCACGTTGGGGGTTCTCGGCCTGGTGGTGACGCTGTTGGTGGTCTGGCTGGGCTGGCAGTTCGAGGTGGCTATTCGTAATGCGCTGCTGATTGTGAGTCTCTTTTCCCTGGTCATTGCTTGTATGTACTTCCATCTGGGAAATGAGGAGGCGCATGGCGCTTTCTTATAGTTTAATGAGGGAGGAAGATGGGAAGGCGGGAAGGAAGCAGACCAGAGGCGGACCGGTGTTGCAGCGTGAGCACTGCGGCGCCGGTCCGCTTGCTTTTGGGGAGGGAGAGCTGTTAAGTGAGTGCGAGGAGCGAGGGATGGTCAGCCGGTCTGCTTCAGACGGGCGCTGGAGTCGTCGCTGCTCGTGGCGGTCGTGGATGGTTTGAGTGGTCGGAAGGATCGAGCGGAGGAAAGGGGCTATCACTGCTCAGTGTGGGCCTGCTGGAAGTGGCGGTAGGTCTCGCGTAGCCGGCGGGTGAGCGGATGATCAGGGCCAGCTGAGCGCTCGTAGATGGCCAGTGCGCGCGCAAGCAGGGGCAGCGCTTCCTCAGAGCGACCCACATCTTTATAGAGAAGCGCCAGATTGTACAGGATAGTGGCGGCGCGCCGGTCAGTTGGACCGAAGGTCTGCTCGCAGATTGCACGAGCACGCTCCAGCAGAGCAAGGGCCTCGGCCAGGCGGCCCAGATTGCGATAGAGGAGCGCCAGATTCTGCAGAATAGCGCCGGTAAGGCTCGGGACCGGCTGAGGAGCCTGCTCGCTGAGCGAGAGAGCATGCTCGAAGAGGGCGCACGCCTCTGGAACGCGGCCCTGACGCTCGTAGCAGAGCGCCAGCGTGTTCAGGGCGGCAATCGTCTTAGGATGGGATGGACCGAAAACCTGCTCGGCGAGCGGGGCCAGGCGTTCGAAGAGAGGGAACGCTTCAGTCAAACGTCCTGCCCTCAAATAGAGAGAAGCCAGAGACTCAAGCGTAGCGACGGTCAGAGGGTGAGCGGAACCGAGCGCCTGCTCGCGGATAGCCAGTGCGCGCTCAAACAGAGGTGGGGCCTCCGAGGGACGACCCACGAGGCGATAGGCGAAGGCCAGATCGTGGAGCGAAGCCGCCGTCTCAGCGTGCTCGGGGCCGAGCACCTGCTCGCGAATAGAGAGCGCCTGCTCAAATAAAGGGACTGTCTCCTGATAGCGTCCGTGCTGGTGCAGATAGGTGCCGGCCTGCTGAAGCAAGCTGGCTGCGGCGGCGGTCTGCAGCGCTGGCTCCTTCGCGATCCAGGCGGCGCAGTGCAGCGCGTGCGGCAGCAGACCCTCATAGAGGGGCCAGTGCTCTGGCTCCTGACCCGGGTAAGCGGTGACCAGGGCCTCGATGGCCAATCGCTGCCGGGCTGTCAGCTCCTCTGCAGGCAACTGCTCAGGCAGGGTCTCCTGCACCAGCTCATGGAGCTGTAGATTGCCGCTCTGAGGCGCACGGGCGAGCAGACCATCGGCTTCCAGCGCCGCAAGCGCGGCCATCAGGGCAGAGCGATCAGCAGCCATTGCGGCCAGCGGGTGTGACACTCGGGCCAGCCCTTCTGTCAGCAGGCTCTCTGGAACAGGGGCAGGCGCCAGGCAGGAGCAGAAGAGCAGCAGCTCAGCAGCGACGGCGTCGCGCTGGCGAATGCGCTCAAAGAGCAGACGGCCCAGAGCGCAACGGAGACCGCGCTCAACCTGGCGCAGTCCCTCCTCGGGATCGTCGCGACTGACGAGCGCCAGCCCATCGGCGGGCAGCGGCGTCAGATCGCCGACCACGCTCTCTCTCCACGCGCAGGCGCGCAGCATAATCGGGAGGAGCAGCCTCTCACCGGCATCATGACGCTGCCGAACCTGCTGCAGTTCAGCAAGGCACGCCGGCGAGACCAGATAATCGGGGCTGAGCAGAGCCAGGAAGAGAGCAGCACCGGAAGAACCACCTGCGCAGTCAATAGAGGGCGGGCCATCGTCCCCGAGCGCGATCCAACCCTGAGCCGCCAGCGGCCTCAGCAGCCTCAGCAGGCGCTCGTGCCAGGTGCCATCGGTAACAGTCCCGGACCAGGAAACCAAGACTGCAATCGCGCAGGGCCTTTCCATTGCCCTCCCTCACGTCCTGCCTTGCTCAGGGTGCAGCAACGCAGCTAGAGATAGATAAGCGTTAACCGACTGTAACCAGTATATGTAACAGCAGGGAAGAAAGCAAGAGGCACAGTGGAGGCGTAAGAGCGTGGTCGCCACTCAAGTGGCATAGCGGGAGACAGCCGGGCCCAGCCCAGAAGAGCGCCCAAGGCGGTTCTAAGACTGGGCGCTCTTCTGGAGAAACATGGTCAGCAGCCGCTGCTTCTTATCCTAATTAATTAATACGCTTCTCGCGTCCAGCCCATTCGCGTTCACGCAGCACAAACTTCTGAATCTTGCCCGTCGATGTCTTCGGCAGGGCGCCGAAGGAGACTGCCACGGGGCACTTAAAATGCGCCAGATGCTGGCGGCAAAACTCGATGATCTCCTGCGCCGTCGCGCCGTGGCCGGGCTTCAGCGTCACAAAGGCCTTCGGGCGCTCGCCCCAGGTCGGGTCGGGGATACCGATCACCGCGCACTCCAGCACGGCGGGATGCCGCGCCACCACCTGCTCGACCTCGATCGTTGAGATGTTCTCGCCGCCCGAGATAATAATGTCTTTGGCGCGATCGCGCAGTTCGATATAGCCATCGGGATGCCAGACCGCCATGTCACCAGAGTGAAACCAGCCGCCGGCAAAGGCCTTCTCCGTCGCCGCGGGATTCTCATAATAACCCTTGGCCACATTATTGCCACGCATCAGCACCTCGCCCATCGTCTGCCCATCCCAGGGCACATCTTGCATCTCGCTGTCGACCACGCGCGCCCGCTCGGCGACCACGTAGCCCTGGCCCTGGCGCGCCAGCAAGCGGGCCTGCTCCTCCTCGGGCAGCGCGCTCCATTCCTCATGCCACTCGCAGACCGTGTACGGTCCATAGGTCTCCGTCAGCCCGTAGACGTGGATCGGGCGCATATTCAGACGGCGCATCTGCGCCAGCAGCGTCGGCGACGGCGGCGCGCCGGCGACGGTCACCGTTACCCCGCGCTCGATGGGGTGGGCCTTCGGATGGTTCACAATAAAGATATGCACCGTCGGCGCTCCGTTGTAGTGCGTCACCCCTTCCTGCTCCAGCAGGTCCCAGACCAGACCAGGATCGGCCTTGCGCAGGCAGATATGGCGTGCTCCCACAGCGGTTACTGCCCAGGGAAAACACCAGCCATTGCAGTGGAACATCGGCAGCGTCCACAGATAGACGCTGCTGCTGCTCATGCCTGTCTCGATGACCTCGCCCAGGGCGTTCAGATAAGCGCCGCGGTAGGTATACATCACGCCCTTCGGGTTGCCCGTTGTGCCTGACGTGTAATTGATCGAAATCGTCTCCTCCTCGTCCTCCAGCCAGCTCTCCGGTGGTTCTGGCGAACCGGCGGCCAGAAACTGCTCATAGGGATCGTCTGGCTGCCCGGTGTCATCGATGCGCACCAGCTCGACGCCGGGCAGCTCTAAGGATTCCACCAGTGGCAGCAGCTCGGCGTCGACAAAGAGGAAGCGTGAGCCGGAATGCTTCAAAATATAGTCGATCTCCCTACTGGTCAGGCGCGTATTGATTGCCACCAGGATGCCGCCGGCGGCGGGCACGCCGAAATGAGCTTCGAGCAGGGCGGGGGCATTGGGACTGAGGAAGGCGACGCGGTCGTGTTTGCGCAGGCCGGCGGCGCGCAGTTGGTTGGCCAGGCGATAGACGCGCTCGGCGAACTGGCGGTAAGTATAGCGGCGCTCGCCGTGGACTACAGCCACCTTATTGGGGAAGACGAGAGCGCTGCGCTCCAAAAAGCTGACCGGCGTCAGCTCGCTGCGGTAGACCTTGGTAGTGGCGGCCATACAGATTCTCCCTCCTTATCGTTCCCGTCGACAAGGGGACGGCGCAGGCTCACAGAGAAGCCTGCTGCACCTTCTTCCCTGGTCTGGCCTGTTGATGCTGCCGTGCTGATGTAGGGGTGGGGTGTCTTGCTGTCTGCATCTTTCCCCCGACAACAGGCCGGCCAGGCTGACCATAGTTGTTATTGCTTAGTATACATCATGGCAGGTCGCCTTGAACTCCGCTGCCACCCCTATGTCCAGGTAAAGCTCTGTATCTTAGCGTAGGCTTCTCAAGCCAGAGAAGCTTCGTTGGTTAGAAGGAGGATAGTGCCTCCCTTTCCTAACTGTGGAACTCTGTTCGTAAAGTTGCTCTACTTGAGCAGCCAGATATTGACAATCATTATTTATTAGAGTATATCATATACAGGATATTATATATAGGAGAGGCACTCTAAGGATCAAACTCTGATCCTTCTCGATTCCCTCCTCTTTCTATATATATACGTACTGTCTACCTGCAGCCTACTCTTGCAGTGATCCACATGATCAGGGGGGTATTTTTATGTCTTCGAATGCTCCTCATAATGATTCAGGCCGTTTTTGTCCCCATACAGTTAGAAATACTATTACTCGTGAAGGCGGAAAAAACGGTTTTTTTATTTTTGGCTTTCATGTGCCTGCTCATATGGCATCTGCTAGGGCAGGAGTGGACACTCATCGCGCCGGTAGCGCATGCCCAATCATGGCCACCGGCCTTGGCTCCGGCGCAGCTGACCTTTGCCCAGTTTCTGCAGCAGCGTCAGCCAGCAAATAACCCAGACTCGTTCAGCTTCCCAGCCAGGGTGCCGGCTCTGCCTGTCGATAGCGAGCCGACCCAGCTGGCCACGCTCCCCAGCGCTCAGCCAGCGACCATGAAGCCTCTTGCGCAGAGCCTGAGTCCGGCCTTGTTGAGCGGCTCAGCGGGCAACGGCAGCGGTGTTCTGGATCTCCAGGGTAGTGATGGGCGTCTAGAGATCCAGATTCCTGCTGGATCACTTGACTTTTCGCAGGCGCAGATTGTCAACACTAGTGCTTCCAGCGCAAGCGTTAGCTCTCCCTCCCCGCGGCTTACTCCCATTCCCGTAGCCTCTCCGACGCCTACTCCCTCACCCACGGCGTCGCCGGTACCCACTCCCTCGCCTACTCCCTCACCCACTCCTCCACCGACGGGTACGCCGACACCCCCCTTCTCACTGAACGTGACCCAGCTCCACGGTCTTTTCCCTGCGGCGGTCAGTGTGCTGGGTATGTATCAGATCCAGGTTACCGACAGCCAGGGTCGTCTGGTGAGCGGCGTTCGTCTGCAACAGCCTATTACCCTCCTCTACCACTATCAACCAGATGACCTGGCCCGCCTCGATCTCGACCCGGGCACGCTCTGGCTGACTTGGCCCGATGCCATTGCGGCAGCGCGTGCTGCTGGACAACCCTTCTCCCAGTATCAGGTTCCTCTCCAGAACGACCCGCAAACGCACACGCTGTCGGCTCAGGTCACAGCGCTGGCCAGTGGCACGCTGGCCATCAGCGGTGCTGCAGCGAATGGTGCACCACCGACCCCGCTGCTGGACGCTGTGCAAGGCAACTCAGGGCAGTTCTCCTACAGCTATCCACTCTCGGTCGTCGCTGGTCCGCCGGGCACGACGCCGGCCCTGGCCCTGGTCTATTCCAGCGAGAGCACCAACGAGCGTCACAACACCTCGGCTCCCAGTGGCATGCTGGGGGAAGGTTGGTCCCTATCTGGCCTGGGAGCGATCACTGCTGACGACTATCCCAGCGGCAGTGCCAAAGCGGGAACCTGGTATTTCCTGAGCGGAGCTGGTGCCAGCGATCGCCTTGTGCCCAATCCGGGAAGCACCACCAGCTTCACCCCACAGCACATTAACGGCTATCGCATTCAGATGATGAATGCGAATACCAGCACGCCCTGCTTCCAGGTCTGGGACGCTGTTGGAAATTACTACACCTTCGGCTGTACCAGCGACTCACTGCAATATGTCATTGAGAGCGATGGGACACGCCAGAACTACGAGTGGGACCTGAATCGAATCACCCTGGCCAATGAAGGGCCAGGGACCGCGGGGCGTTACATCAACATCACCTACTTTCAAGACAAGACCTCGCATGGGGTGCGCAGCGCGGCGCCGCGTCAGATTGTCTACGGAGATGCCTCCGGTGTGGCCGGCACGATTGACTTCTACTACCGTGCTCCCTTCAGTAGCGAGCCCTATGTCACCAGCTACGGAACAAACTACAACTGCAGCAAGGCGCCTCCCGCCGATACCACGCTGCGCTGCGATGATCCCCTGGATCATCCCAATGGTCTATCGGCTCCGTCCGTGATGAGCACCTTCAGCCTGCAGCAGATTGTCAGCTACATTGGTGATGACAGCAGCGCCTCGCACAGAGCCTATAGCTATCAATTCGCCTACCACGACGATCCCTTTGCACAGGCCTGGGATGACTATACTCAGATCCAGACCTATGACGCTGGCAATCACCTGCTCACCCAGGTTACTCCAACCGTCTATCAGAACGGCACTGCGCATAACCTGAGGCCGCTGGTACTGACCTATACTTCGGACGGGCTGGCCGATGGCTATATCGATTTAAGCCATTCCATACAGAATGGCCAGCAACACTATACTCAGATCACCTACTGGCGTTATCTGACCCGGGTAGTTGATGAGCAGACTGGTCAGGGAGCCAGCATCAGTTATGCCACGGCCACCGCGAACGCTCACGGCACCCCCTATGACAGCGCCAGCGGTGACGATCGCCACGATCCTCTCTATTGCAGTACGCACAGCGACTGTACGGGGACCTTTGCTCATCCCGACGATAAGCAGTGGGGCGTCCAGGTTGTCACCCGTATCACCGCTCTGGGCACAGACAGCAGCGCCTCGGCCATTCCCAAAGCCACCTATGTCTTCCACTATCGGCTCAAGGTTGTAGGCACCGGTTGTCCCACAGACTCCCAGGGCGACAGCGACTGTCTGGCCGATAGCTGGGCTCCCCCCAGCGAAGGCGACTGGATGGATTTCTACCATCAGGAGTTTCGCGGCTTCCAGTGGGTCTACATTACGACCCCTGCTGGCAACCTGATTGCACGAGCCTACGCCACGACCAACGGCTGGGGTTCGCAGGCTGGCGACAGTGGCAACTACACGGCGGGCAATCTCTATGAGGAGGACATCTATCAAGGCAACAGCACCAGCAGCCCGCTGCTCAAGCAGACCAGGAATGTCTACGCCGGCAACGGCATGCACAATGCTTGCGATGGGCGCTACGATCTCACCTACGTCCCTTGTGCTGTGCTCTTGCTGACCAGTAAGACCACCTTCTACGAGGGGACGAACAACAGTAATGCCCCCTGGGTCCAGGTCAGCAATACCTACGCGGGCTACAGCTCCACCGACGGCATCGATCAGAGCCAGTATCAGAACCTGCTTTCGCAGCAGATCACGGCCTCAAACGCTCCCACGATCACGCGCAGCTGGACCTATCAGCCCACCGACACCACCATCAACGGCTGGGTCTATCACAATCTTCGCTCGGTTGTGCATAGCCAGCTCACTGACAGTAGCGGCCATGTCTGGCTTTGCCAGGACACGAGCTACGATGAGGGGGCGGCCTCGGGGGTGCCGCGTCCGGCTGCCGGCTGGCCCACAACTGTCACGACCTCCAGCGACTGCACCAACCCCAGCCAGACGGCCCTGACCACCTATTACGGTTACGACGCCGATGGCAATCTGCTGGCGAGCGTTGACGCCGTTGGCGTGGCCAACCCCAGCCTCTACGCGAATGCGGGCTGTAGCCTGAGCAGCGCCCCCTCCTTCATGTCCTCTGCCTGGACCACCGGTCACTACACCGGCTGCACCACCTACGACAGCTATCAGGCTCGTCCCGTTAGTGAGACGAACGCCCTGGGGCAGACGGTGACCCTGGCCTATGACTATACTCAAGGCGGCCTCCTGCGCAGTACGACCGATGTCAATGGCCAGACCACCAGTCAGAACGTGAGCTACAATGGCGCCAATACGACCACCAGCGTCACGCTGCCGCTGGAGACGGCCAGCTATACGGATCAAGAGACCGTCAATCCTTCCGCTTGTACCGCCAGCAGCAGTCTGCCCTGCTACGAAGTTGACACAGTCAGCAGCCTCTACCCCAACGCTGTCAGCCGCACCTTCTACGATGCGCTGGGGCGGGCTGTCGAGACGCGCACGCCGGGTCCCACGTCGGGTCAGGACACGATCGTCTTCACGGTCTACGACGACAGCACCAACAGCGTCTTCCGGAGCGTGCCATTCCAGGTTGCGAGCGGCAGCGGCTGGGTTGATCCCAACGGCGCCGTTGACATCAATGGCCAGGCGCCTGGCGGCACTGTCACCTTCTACGACGCGCTCGGGCGGGTCATCGCTGAGCGTGATCCAAACTACGGCTCCAGCCAGGAGCCAGGGATTGCCTGCTCGGCGGTCCTGAGTGGGACCTACACCGCTTGTGTCAACTACGGTCTGGGGAGCCCGGTCGGAGACAGCACGCTCTACAGCTACGTTCAGAGCATCGATGCTGACAATCACATGACAGTCAGCTTCAGCGATGCCCTGGGCCGCACTCGTTACAGCCAGACCTACAACAGCGTGGCCAGCCCATCGGCCTCGGCGATCAGTAGCAACGTAGCCGCTCAGCGGGCAGTGCAGTACAACGCCCTTGACGAACCGACCGTTGTGACCGTGACCGATCTAGCGCCGCAGGCCGGCCAGACCATCACCAGTGTCAGCACGAGCATGAGCTACGATGATCTGGGCCGGCTCGTGCACCTCTTTGATCCCGATCGTGGTCCCCACGACTATAGCTATGATCCCGATGGGCATCTAGTGACCGATGTCTCCGGTTCGCGCACGCTGGGCTACATCTATGACCTGTTGGGGCGGCTGGTCTGTATGCAAGACGCAGCCCCGGCCCAGAGCGTGGCGGTGGCCTGTAGCAGCGGGGCCCATCCCTTTGTCCAGAACACCTACGACACAAGCACCCTGGGTAGCCAGGGGGACAGCGACTTCCCCGTTGGTCGCCTCACGCAGAGCGTTGCCACGACCTGGTATCCCGACGGCAGCTCGGCGACGGTCACTGAACGCTTCCAGTATGACCAGCGTGGGCGCCTGACGACCAGTACGCTGGCGCTGGGGTTGCCGGCCTCCTGGAACGTAACGACCCCGCTGCCGACCTATCAGCAGCAGATCAGTTACAACGACGCCGATCAGGTCACGACCACCACGACCAGCACCAGTGTAGCGGGTGACCCGGGCTACAGCTTCACGCAGGTCTATGATCCCGACGCTGGCACCCTGGTCGCTCTCAGTCCCACGACGGGGAGCAGTCCCTTGCTGGCGAGCGTGACCTACAACGCGCGCGCTCTGCCTGACACGGTGACGATCCAGACAGCCAGTGGAAGTGCTCCAGCCGCCACGGAGCAATTCAGCTACGATGCCGATTTGCGTCCGGTGGCGGTGCAGGCGCTCTGGGGCAGCGGTAGCGGTCAGAGTGGCAGCATCTTCAGCCAGACGCGCAGCT
Organism: Thermogemmatispora onikobensis; assembly: GCF_001748285.1. Taxonomy (NCBI): domain Bacteria; kingdom Bacillati; phylum Chloroflexota; class Ktedonobacteria; order Thermogemmatisporales; family Thermogemmatisporaceae; genus Thermogemmatispora; species Thermogemmatispora onikobensis. The sequence goes on from NZ_BDGT01000005.1 coordinate 119,424, forward strand.
ACGATGTCGCTGGCAACGTCCTCAGCCTGACCACGCAGCAGAGCACTGTCTCGGGTGTAGCGAACTCCGGCGGGAGCGAGACGCAGGTCTTCTGCTATGACGCGCAGGAGCGCCTTGTCTGGGCGGGCAACCTGGGGACGCCGCCGGCGGCGGGCAATGGTCTCTGTGGTAGTGCCACGCCCTCCAATATCATCAGCGGGGCGGGTTATAGCAGCAGTTTCAGCTACACCAATCTCGGTCAACTGTGGCAGGGGCCGCTCAATGGCAATGGGCCAGCCTTGCAGTACCTCTACTGCGACAGCACGCACCCGCACCAGTTGACGGGGCTTTACCCTGCCGGAACGACCTGTTCAGGCACTGGCGGCGTGGTGGCGCCCTACGCGGCGAGCTACGACCTCTGGGGGAACATGACTACGCGCAGTCTCAACGGGACGTCGCAGACACTGGACTATGATCCCCTGGATGAGCTGGTGCACTGGCAGAATCCGACTGCCTCGGCGGAGGAGTGGTATGTCTACGATGCCACTGGTGAGCGGGTGCTACGTCGCTCGGTGACGCCGGGGTCGGCGACGCTGACGGTCTACGCTTTCGGGCTGGAGGAGCATGCCTACACCGGTGATGGGCGCCTGCTGAGCACGACGCACTACTATGACCTGGGGGGCCAGTTGCTGGGCGAGCTGAGCGGTGTGGGGAGCCAGCCGGGCAAGACGCAGCTTTTCTTGACGGACCAGGTGGGTAGTGTGGTTGCGACCTTCAGCAATGCGGATGGGGCGGCGGCCCTGGTTGGGAACCAGGGGTATGGGCCGTATGGGAACCAGCGCTACCGGGCGGGCGACATGGGGACGGCGCGAGGGTTTACGGGCCAGTATGGGGATGATGTCAGCGGGCTGGACTACTATGGGGCGCGCTACTATGACCCGCAGGTTGGGCTGTTTCTGTCGGCGGACCCGGTCCAGGGGAATGCGCAGGGGGGGGATCCGTACGCCTACGTTGCAGGGAACCCGGAGACGTTCAACGATCCCTCGGGGCTGATGTATGTCTGCCCTGGGGTAGGGGGATGTGGTGGGGGGGGATCGAGTGCGGTGAAGGAAGGGGGGGCGGTAGGGCATGCGGCTGGTGGGGTGGTTGGGGTCGCCGCTGGTGGTGGCGGTTGTCTCTGGTGTGTCTCAGTCAGGGTTCCGCGGACGGGGGATGGCGGTGGTGGCCAGGGGGAAACTCCAGCCCCGTGTATGGAGACCTACTACAACGATGTGGTAGGCTGCAGTAAGCTGGTCAGTCAGGTCTCGCTGAAGGGAGCAGTGGGGGGCCAGCTCCCGCTGAGTTGCTCGCTGGCTATAGGGGATGTGCTGACTGGCGTCTCTATACAGGTGGGGATGAGCTGCGGGTCCATAGGGATCACGGTCACGGTGGATGTCGTTGGCCAGCACTGTATGACGACGTCGGTGATGGCCTGTGTGGATGGAGAAAGTGGTGAGAGTGGCAAGGAAGGAGAGGGTGCGGAGGAGCGAGATAATAGGGGAGTTGTTCTCCGCTTGGATGGAGGGGGAGGAGACCCGGGGTTGCCTCCTGATCAGCCCGTTCGGGCAGGGCCGGTTGGTGGGGGTGAGGAAGATTCCGCTACCCCTCAGCCGCCGCAGGAAGAAGACTTTAGAACGAAAACGCTGGTGACGGATGCTTACCGCGCGGCGGACCGACGTACGGGGCGGCTTAACCTCACCTTGAGGCCAGGGAAAGATATTGAAGGTAAAACGATTAAAGGCCTTTCTCACTTTGACAAGCCAGTTTCATTTCTCAAGGGACCTTTCTTCAAACTTCCGCGAGGTACCGTAGCGCCAGATGGGCTGATCTTCAAGTATGAGTGGAGACCGGCTTGGGGAGTCTACCACATTGTGATCGCTCCTGAGGGGGAGGAAATGACTTTGGAAGACTACTATCAAGCGCTGCAGGGATTGATTGGCCTCTATACCAGGGTCTAGATGTGTGCTGGGGGCTGGAGGGAGCAGTGCACTCCTTCGTGACCAGGGCCCCTGCCGGGGGCCGGCTGGGTGGGGAGGTGGCGGTGTGCTCGGTGTGCTGAACAAGAAAAGTGCCAGGAAGCTGTGAGAGGTGCAGAGATGAGCGCGATACAAGAGCGCTTCGATCGCTACGACCTGCTGGTGCATCGGAGTCGAGTGGTGGGGTGGGAGCGGCTGGTGGGGCGGGTGAGGAGGCTGAGGGAGTGTCTGCTGGCGCAGGAGGAGGAGCTGCTGCCGGTGCTGCTGGAGACGCTGGCCGAGCCCCCACGGCGGGGCTCAGCGACGACGGCCCTGGAGCTGCTGCAGGAGATGGCCTTGCCGGCGCAGGTGGCAGCGTTGCCAGCGGTGCTCAACCACGTGGGCGATCGCAATAATTGGGCCTGGCTTGATGCGGCGACCTTTCTGCAGCGCGTGCCGGTGGAGGAGCTGGTGCCGCATGTGATCGCAGCTCTGTTGTGGCCGTGGGAGCCGTATCACGAGCGATATACGACGGGGGAGACGACCTGGGAGGAGGATGTCTATGGGATACAGGATCTGCTGCTGCTGCCCGGGATGGATCGGGGGGTGGTCCGGGGGTGTGTGGAGGTGATCTACTACCAGCTGCTATGCGATGATCTATGGACGTGCCGGTCGCGGAGCTGGAGGGAGGGGGAGCGGCTGTATTGGCTGGAGATGGAGCTGGAGCTGCTGGAGCGGGGGGGAGTGCGGGAATGGATGGTGCCGGGGCTTATCGGGGTGATGAGGCATTACCCGGGGGCGGGGGAGCTGGAGCAAGTACAGAGGCTGCTGAGGGAGCTGCCGGAGGAGGGAGGGGCGGGCAGGCAGGAAGAGCGGTTGATGAGGCTGCTGGAGCCGAGGTGGGTGGAGCGGGGGGCAGAGGTGGGTGGGCAGGAGGGGGAGCTGGGAGAGATGGTGAGAGAGCTGGGGTCTGTAGGGAAGGAGAGGGGGACGGGACTGGCGTATGTCAGAGTGGTGTGGGAGCTGGAGGAAGAGAGGATGAGAGAGGGAGAGCCGGCAGCGGGGTGGGTGAGGCCAGGGGGTCGGGAGCTGGGGGTGTGGTTGAGGGTGCTGGAGCGAGTGGGAGTGGAGCCGTGGATGGCGCCGGCGCTGGTGGAGGTGGTGAGGAGGTATCCGCAGGCGGAGGAGGGGGAAGTAGCGAGGCGGCTGCTGGGAAGACTGCCGAAGGAGGAGCTGCGGCGGTATCGGGAGATACTGCGCTTGCTGGGGCTGGGGGAGCTGGTGGGCGAGGAGGCAGCCCCTCAGGCAGAGCGGGAGAAATGGGGGAGAGTGGGGCAGTGGAGTGAGGAGGAGAAGAGGGCTGGGAAGGAGATGGGGCGGGAGTGGGGAGAGCTGGGAGCGCTGGTGGAAGACTATGTGGAGAGCTATCATGAGTGGTGGTGGCATAGCGGTGAGCGGGAGAGACTGCGGCTGCAGGAGCTGAAGGAGCGCTTGCGGGCGGAGGGGGAGCGAGTGGTGGAGGTGCTGGCGGCGCTGCTGGAGGACCGGAGCCAGAGGGGGAGGATGACCCCGATCTTTGTGTTCTTGCAGGAACTGGGGTATCCGTGGAATGCAAAGGCGCTGGCCAGCGCGCTGCGTCTGGTGGGAGATCCCCAATATGAGCGTGGGGTGTTTACCCTGTTATGGGGGGTACCGGCAGTGGAGCTGCTCCCGCAGCTGCTGGTGGCGCTGCTGGTGCCAGGACGCCCGTATCATTGGGAGGGGGATGAGCAGGAGGAGGGAGAGACGGCGGGCTGTGGGCTGTCGAGCTATGACTTCTGGGTGCTGGATGTGTATGGGGGGCTGGCGGGATGGCTGGTGGAGCCGAGAACGGAGCAGGGGCTGGTGGAGCGGTGTGGGCCGGTGGCCTTCTACTTGTTGAGTTATGAGGTGGGGCGGTGGCGTAGAGGATGGGCGGGGGAGAGGTCTGCGGGGGTGGAAGTGTGGCTGAGGGTGGTGGAGAGAGCAGGGGTGCAGGAGTGGATGGCGCCAGCGTTGGTGGAGGTGGCGAGGCAGGAGCTGAAGACGTGGGAGGGGAAGATGGCCCGGCAGTTGCTGGGGAGGCTGTCGAAGGAGGAACTGCGACCGTATCGGGAGCTTTTGCGGCGGGCGGGACTGGGGGAGCTGGTCGGGAGGGAGGAGGAGCAGGAGCCAGGAGGGCAGGGGGCGGAGCGGTTGCGGGTGCTGGTGAGGAGAATGGAGGACCTGAGTGAGGAGGAGGTGAGGGAGGAGCTGCGGGGGATAGAAGAGGAGGAACTGCTGCCCTACGTGTTGGAGGCGGTGCAGGAGCTGGGGGAGGCAGAGGAAGAGAGCAGGCAGGAAGGGATCGGGAGGCTGCTGGCGCAGGGAGCGCTGGCAGGAGAGGTCGTGGAGGGATGCAGGGGAGTGGGGTACTATCAGCTGGCCTGGCTGCTGGAAGAGCGGAGGAGGAGAGAGCTGGACCCGCTGGCGGGGGAGGAAGAGCAGCAGGGAGGGCGGGGATGGTCGAAAGCGGCGCTGGAGCGGGGGTGTAGGGTGTGGCTGAGGGTGCTGGAGCGGGCGGGGGTGCAGGGGTGGATGGCGCCGGCGTTGGTGGAAGTGGCGAGAAGGTATCCGCAGGCGGAGGAGGGGGAAGTAGCGAGGCGGCTGCTGGGAAGACTGCCGAAGGAGGAGCTGAGGGCGTATCGACTGATCCTGGAGCAGAGTGGGCTGGGGGAGCTGGGGAGCTAAGAGGAGCCAGGGAGAGCAGGGCCGCTGATGGGGTGGGGAGTAGTGAAGAAGCCTCTCCGCTTTTAGGAGAGCGGGCAAGAAGGAATTTCGAGAGAGCCGGGGGAGACCTGGGCAGCCAGTGGATAGGAGAGCGAGCCGGAAGCGCATCAACAGGAGGAGAGCCATGGAACCAAGTAAGCGGATCGAAGAACATCGCCGAGGGTATGATCCGAGACAGGTGATGCGTGCGCTGCGGGAGAGCCTGGACGAGCGAGGGCGCCTGCGCGTGCTAGTGGAGGGCTGGCGCTGGGAAGTGAGTTTTCGTTTTGGGGAGCCCGCCAGCGAGGAGGAACTGCAGGAGCTGGAGGCGAGGCTGCGGCTGGCGTTGCCGGGGGTGAAGGTGCCGCTGCCGTGGAGCTATCGCGAGTGGCTCAAGGCGAGCAATGGCGCGGTGCTGTACCGAGATGAGGAGTATGGGCAGTGGGGGTACCGGCTCTTCAGCACGGCAGAGCTGATCAGCAAGCAGGTGGAGTGGCAGGCGACGCTCTATGATGAGCACTGGCTGCCCAGTGGGCTGGTGGTCGGGGAGCTGATCGGGGGCCGGGATACGATCGTGCTGGAGACAGGGGACGTGAGTGAGCAGAGTGGGGAGGGGATCGTGCTGTATGGGGATTGCGAAGAGAAGCCTGAGGAGTGGCGAGCGATCGCGCACAGCTTTGGGCAATGGCTCAGCTGGCTGGTGACGGCGCAAGGAGCTGGCTACTGGCAGTGGTTTGCGCCACAGCGGAGGGGTGGGCAGAGCGAAGGAGAAGAGAAAGGAAGGAAGCGGGCGAGATGGAAGCGATGGCCGGTGGTGGTGGACCCGCGTACGGGGGAGCGGGTGGAGGCGCCGGAGCTTGGGGAGAGGAGGAGGCTGGCGGCCTGGGAGCGAGAGCCGTGGGGGTATGCGGAGAGGAGGAGGTATGTGAGGAGGTGGAGGGAGCAGGGGAGGGAGGAGTTGCCAGGGGGCTGGAAGCGCTATGATCTGGTGCAGGTGGTGCCGAGGGAGTATGGAGGGAGCAATGAGGAGGAGAACCTGGTGCCGGTGGATCGGGAGGTGCATGGGTGGTTGATGGTGCCCTGGTGGCGGGAGTGGGAGTGGGAGCGAGGGAGAGAGAGGAGAGGAGCGAGCAGGAAGGAGAGGGAGGAGCGGAGCGAGCGAGGGAGGGAGGCAGCGGAGTGGACGCGGGAGGGACTCAAGAGGCTGAAGGAGCTGAAGGCGCGGGTTGGGCCGAGGGGGAAGGTGCAGGTAAGGGATGAGGAGGGGCAGGAGTGGGAGGCGTGGATGCAGTTTGGGGAGCCAGCAGGAGAGGAAGAGGTGAGGTCGTTGGAGGTGAGTTTGCGGCAGGGGGGAAAGGAGCTGAGGGGAGGGTTGGCAAGGGGATATCGCGAGCTATTGCAGGTGAGCAATGGGATGGAGCTGTATGTGGATGGGGAGGCGGGACAGTGGGGCTATCGGCTCTATCGGGCGGAGGAGGTGTATGGCCAGACAGTCTCTAGGGAACTGGCGTATGGGAGTGCGAGGTGGCCGGAGCGGTACCTGGTGATCGGGGAGACGTTGGGAGATGGGGATTTGATCGTGCTGGAGATGGGGGAGGGAGAGGAGTGGGGGGTGATCGACGGGGACAGTGGCTATGGGCCGGAGGAGTGGAAGCGGATCGCGGAGAGTGTGGGGGAGTGGCTGGCGGGGCTGATCGAGCATGAGGGGAGGAAATACTGGAGGGAAGAGGAGCAGCGCAGGGAGAGAGGGCTAGCGAGTGAGAGGGGGATATAGGGCATGGCTGGCAGGGAACCGTATCGACTGATCCTGGAGCGGAGTGGGCTGGAGGAGCTGGGGAGCTAAGAGGAGCCAGGGGAAGCAGGACCGCTGGCGAACGAGCAGGAGAAGGGCGGTTGCCGCCGGAGGGGGGTGCTTCTGGGAGAGCGAAAAACCAGGACCGGCCCACTGCTGACGCTTCAGGGCCGCTTTCATATTTGGAGAGCTGAATGACACCTATCGGACAGTACAGACTGGCAGGAAAACCGCTCTGGAAGCCTTCCGCGAGGTCGTAAAGGAAGGGGAAAAATATATCATCTATGGCTTGAAGCCAGGAGACAAGCTAAAGTGAAGAGCCGGCGAACCTGGGCAGGGAGGGGCGTCCCTCTGCTGGGAGCTCTTCCCTGCTTGCCGGGCCGAGGCCGGCGAGCGAGGAGGGAAGGATGGAGCACGAGAACGGCTATTGGCTGCTGGAGGCGGTGGCGGAGACAAACATTCCGAAAGACGCCAGGAAGATCGCAGGCTGGTGACCCCCTACGTACATGTGCCAGTGCATGCCAAAGACGATCTGAGGGATCTGATTCAGGCGACACTCACCAAGAATGCACAAGGCTTTCCTGCCCTCCTTTGAAGCACCACCTTAAACGGGCTGCAGGCCCATGCTCGCTACTCCCTATTCTCCCGTGGCTGGCCCTTGACATCCTTGCCTTCCCGGGATATACTCCTTATCAGTTGATAAATAAACAGACCAATCGGGAAAGAAAGGCGGCCTGGCGCAGCAGCATGAAAAAGCCAGCGCGGCGCGGCCCCCGCGAGGGTCAGACGCGCATCGTCAAAGAAGAAGAGAGCGAAGAGACACGGCGCCTCATTCTGCAGGTCGCCCAACAGCTCTTTATGGAATACGGCTATCGAGCCGTCACCACGCGGCAGATTGCTGATGCCTGCGGCCTGACGCAGCCGGCGCTCTATCACTATTTTGCCGACAAAGAAGCCCTCTATCTGGCGATGGCCCGCGAAGAGCTGGCCCGCCTCAAAGCGGTCCTGGAGCGCATCGCGCGCCGCAGCGAGCCTCTAGCCGAACGCCTGCGCCGCCTCGCCAGCTACCTGCTCACGACGACCCGCCACGACCTGGCGCTGATGCTGCACGACATCCGCTACGAGCTATCAGCCGAGGTGCGCGCGCAGCTCCACACGCTTTTCGAAGAGAGCCTGATTGCGCCCATCGCCGCAGTCTTCAGCGAGGGTTTGGAGCAGGGCCTGCTGCGCTCGCCCAGCGAAGGCGGCGTCGACGCCAGGATGGCCGCCTATCTCTTTATGAGCCTGATGTCCCGCTTCGTCGTCTGGGGACGCGAAACCCTGCCCGCCGTGGCCGAGAGCCGTCGCGAGACCCTCGCCAGCGAGCAGGCTGCCCTGCTCGTGCACGTCCTCCTCTACGGCCTGGCACGCTGAGCATCCTCTTTTTTTGTCGCAGAAATTTATCACTTGATAAGTAAAAGGAGGTCTCCACAATGGAGTCCGATATGACCCTGGGGGGTCAGCCACAGCCTGAAGAGCGGCGGCAGGCATCGACAGCGCCCGCCGCGCCCGCTGAAGCGGCTCCGGCTGACCCAAACTATCGCTGGAAAGTCCTTTTCTCGGTCGTCTTTGGCACCTTCATGGTGATCCTGGATGCCACCGCCGTCAATGTAGCTCTGCCCACTCTCCAGCATGTCTTCAAGGCGCCCGTTGACCAGGTCGACGGCGTCCTTACTGCCTACGTGCTGGCCCTGGGCATCATCACGCCCCTGGCCGGCTACCTGGCCGAGCGCTTTGGCATCAAGCGCATGTACCTGATCTCGCTCTTCCTCTTCGTGCTGGGTTCGGTGCTCTGCGCCTTTGCTCCCTCGCTCCCCTGGCTGGTAGTCTTTCGGGCCCTGCAGGGATTGGGGGGCGGCATGCTTGGTCCTCTGGGCATCTCGCTACTCTTTGGGGCCTTTCCTGAAAAGCAGCGCGGTCTGGCCTTTGGCCTCTACGGCATCCCGCTGGTCGTCGCCCCGGCCAGCGGTCCCGTGCTCGGTGGCTACTTTGTGGAGTACCTCGACTGGCGCTACATCTTCTTCATCAATATCCCGGTCGGCCTGGCCGGCCTGCTGCTCGGCTTCTTCTGGCTGCGCGAGAGCCGGCGCGGCACCGCTGCCCGTCTCGACCTGCCTGGTATTCTGCTCTCGGTGATCAGCTTTGGCACTCTGCTCTACGCGATCCAGCGCGGCTCAAGCGAAGGCTGGACCTCGGCCCGTATCCTGACCTTGCTCTCCATCGGCCTGCTGACCTTCGCCGTCTTTGTGGTCGTTGAGCTATTCCGGCGTGATCCCCTGCTCGATCTGCGCCTCTTCACGCGCCGCACCTTTACGGTGGCCAGTGTCATCGGCTGGGTGAGCACGATCGCCCTCTTCGGCGCCGAGTTCCTGCTGCCAATCTACCTGCAGAGCCTGCGCGAGCGCACTCCCCTGCAGGCCGGCTTGCTGGTCCTGCCGCTGGCCATCAGCTCGGGGATCGTCACCCCCCTGGCCGGCGCGCTCTATAACCGCATCGGCCCGCGCTGGCTGATCTTTGTCGGCAGCCTGCTGCTGGCTGTCAATACCTGGGGCTTCGCCCATCTGACACTGGATGCCTCCTACACGAAGATCATGGCCCTGGCAGCGATTCGGGGCGTGGCCCTGGGGCTGACACTGCAGACCACGCTGACCGTGGCCCTGACCGGCCTGAAGCCGGCCCAGCTCCCACGCGCCAGCTCGCTGCTCAACGCCACACGCAACGTCTTCCAATCCTTCGGCATCGCCATGCTGGGTACCATCGTGACCCATCAGCTCACGGCTTACCAGGAGGCCGCCCGCAACGACCTGCACAATGCTGCCACCGCCCTTGGTCAGCGCTTCCTGCAGCTCGTGCAGGTACTGCAGATGCGTGGCCTGCCAGCCGCTGCCGCCCAGAAGGCCGCCGCGGGGCAACTACTCGGCCCGCTGGTACCGCAGCAGTTCATGCAAAGCATCAATGATGCCTATATCGTGACCTTCTGGCTGGCTCTGGCGGTTGCTGCCCTGGCCTTGACCCTGCCCGGACGGGCGCGCCTGGCGGCGGCGCGCGCCACCGCTGAGGAAGGTGCCGGTCCCACCTCGGCCTCGGCCCCTGCCGCAGCGCCGGCCAGCGGTGCCCAAGGAAGCTAGCTTCCCTGGAGCACGCTGTAGACAACCAGACGTTCCGTCGTCTGATGCTCGCTGGGAATCCAGGTCCCGGCGCAGGTAATGAGATTCAGATAGTGCCCCGAGCGATCGGCAAAAATGTGAAAGAGCGGCGCCCGCTCGGGTGGGTAGGAGGCGACAGTCGTGACACGGAAATGCCAGCGCTGCCCCCGCTCGTCCACAACGGTGAGCGCCATACCGGGTCGCAGCAGGTGCAGGTTCCAGAAGACCGCCGGGTAGCCTCCGGGCCGGTCGAGATGTCCCGCTATCACTGCGCTTCCTTGCTGCCCTGGCAAAGGCCCGAAGCGATACCAGCCCACATCATCCCAGGGATGCCGCTGGGGCGTGACCAGCGTCCCGTCGGCACCCAGGCCGACATGCTCGACGGGAGCCGCTACGCCAATGGCTGGAATGAGGAGCTGGGTCGGCGGCGCCGGATTGGGCACTGCTGCAGGAGCTGTCGCCGTCACCGTCACCGGAGCCGGGGGCTGGCGCTCCACGCCTGCGTTCCCATCCATTACTGGCGGACTGACCGCGCCGCAACCTGCCACCAGCAGCCCACTGCTGACCAGCAGGATTGGCAGCAGCAAGAGCAGCCAGCGGCGCACGCCGCCACTACCAAAACCTGGCTGGCCGCGGTCGTGACATGTAGGCTTTGCCATTCCTTCCACAGACCAGGCTCCTTCGTAGAGAAGAGGCGGGTGCAGCTCAGGAGGAATGCTCGCTGAGCCGCACCCGCTGTCGGAGGAGGGGAGAGAGTGCCGAAGCATCTTGAGCTTGAACGCGGGAGCTCGTCTTCCCATCCCGCGGCGAGCGCCCGGACGAACCTGCGCTACGCCGAGCGACGCCGCCGGGCCATGATCCCCCATGCGCCGGCCCCCAGCGCGCCCAGGGCCCCCAGCGCGATCAGACCAGACACCCAGGGAAGGACCGTGGTCGTGCTCGCCGATTGTGGCAGGGCATTGGGATCGCTACCCGTATTGGGCATGCCAGGCACACCGCTCACCGCGGCCACCACAAACTTCAATGCCGGGGTGCCCTTGTAAAGGCCCACGGCGAAAACGCTATAGACCATGCCGCTCTGCAAGGTCGCCGAGACCGGTACGGTGGCATTGGCCTGAGTGGCCGTCACATTGAAGGTATAGGAGCCGGGCGGCACACTCAAATAGTCGCTGGCGTTCTTATAGGTCAGCCCACTAATGACCGTCTTGCCGCCAGTAACGATATCGACCGGGCCGGCATTGGGCGAGAGATGGTAGACCCGTACCTTGGCCATGCCACTGCTGAGCTGGTTGTTATCGACAAAAGCCTGCAGGCCCAGATTCGAAGCACTGTCGCCAATGGCGGCCACCGTGTAGGCCATATCGGCATCAACCGAGACGGTCTCGTTGATCACCGCCGCATCGATGCCTTTGCCTGCCGGAGCCACCTGGATGCGGTGCGGCCCCGCTGCCACGGAGACATAATCGGTGACCGTACCAAAGGCGAAGTTGCTCAAGAGCTTGCCGCCATCGACAAAGACATCGACGTTGCCGGCTGCCGGCGAGGCATGAACGACCCGCACCAGGGCGTTGCCCTGAGCGGCGGCCTGCCTCCCAGGTAGTAGCCAGAGCACAAGCGCCAGCGCCAGCAAAAAGGCGGGGACCGCTTTCATACATGCCGATAGAGCATTGCGACGCATCAAGTATCCTCCTTGTTGAAGATAGGCTGATGGCGACTGGCACGCGCCCGACACAGGTGGCCTGGCGCGCACCAGTCGCGAGAGCCACCGCTCCTGTGTTCACATCATCCCAGTGAGGAGGAAGGATGACGAGACAACAGGACAAAATTGCGATCGTCCCTGATCCAGGAAGGCCGTGAACAGAGAGGTACCCGGAATTCGAAGCTTCAATCCAGGAGACGTCAGGTCTCTCGCAAAATGGTACCAGTATCTAACATCGCCGCCTGATTACCTATTCGCCATCTTCTGCACGTCCTGAGAATGGAACACCTGGATCAGAGAAGCCACCGAAGAGGAAGACAAACATGGGGCCGGGGGGCCGCCATGTGAGGAACGAGAGGTACACATTGTGTCACAGGAACCATCTGGAGTGGAGAGAGACAGCCGGTTGGGGTCGCCTGCTGGAGAGACGGGGGCGGAAGGAATAGAATCGCTGTCGCCAGCGGAGCGTCCGGGTCAAGCGGGTCAGGCGGAAGATGTCCCTGGCTCCTCGTGGGAGAGGGAGCTAGTGGCGCGCTGCCTCGCCGGCGATGAAGAGGCCTTTGCGCGCATCGTTGATACCTATGGGGGGCTGCTCTTGCGCACAGCGTATTTGTTAGTCAAGGATGAGGAAGGAGCAAAGGATCTGGTCCAGGAGACCTTCTTTCTCGCCTGGAAGAACATGGCGACCTTGCGCGACCCGGCGCTTTTGCGCTCCTGGCTGCTCAAGATCCTGGTGAACCAGGCGATTAGCCTCAAGCGCCAGCTTGCGCGTCAAGCGGCGCTGTTGCGTGAGCGTCTCACGGGCGAAGAGCAGGAGCAGCTGCTACAGAAGGCGACACAGCGCGAGGGACGGATCGAGGACTGGCTGGACGTGGTAGAGGCCTTGCAGCGCCTCCCTGTCAAACAACGCGCGGTGCTGGTTCTCTTCTATTACCATCGTCTAACCATGCCGGAGATCGCCGCCATGCTCGGGGTAGCCGAAAACACCCTGCGCAAGCGCCTGCAGCTGGCGCTCAAGAAGATGCGCCGCCTCTTGCAGATCAGATCTCAGGAGCGGCCAGCGGCAGAAGAAGAGGCCGCCGGTGCCGATGAGCCCCCGTCTCAGATCGCTTCAGGGAGGGAGGAACAGCATGAGTGATGCGCCTCACGAGCCGCAGCCGAGCGAGGAGCTGCCGACGGACCAGTCTGCCCAGTCGGCAGAGCGCCGCGGGCGGCAGGGGGCCGAGGAGCGGGAGCGAGTCAATCATCGGACCCCTGGGGATGATGTTCTCCTGGGGGAGGTCATTCGGCGCGCCCTGCAGGAGCAGGCCGCCCATATTCACTTCTCTCCCGAGCTGCGTGCGCGCATCCTCAGTGGGCTACCCCCTCGTGCTCCTGAGCGCCGCGACCAGCGCACCCGCCGCCGCTCGCGCCTGGTTCTGGCCCTGGCGGCGACCTTGACACTACTGCTCTGCCTTGTGCTCGTACTGCTGCTGTTCTTGCCGCAGACACCACCAGCGCCGCCGCTGGCCAATGGGGTGCGTTACCAGGTAGTGCAGACCCTGGCGGCCCCACCAGCGCTAGCCCAGGGTGGGCGCCTGGTAGCCGTCGATCCCACGGGCCACCATCTGGTGATCCAGGATGGACGCGACCCCGGAGTAATGTATACCGCCAGCCTGAGCGATCCTGTAGGAAGTCAACTGCTGGCGATGCGTGAGGCTCACGACGCCGCCTGGTCGCCAGATGGCACGGCCCTGGTCACCGTGGTGACGCCGCCCGGGGCTGAGCAGCCGCTGCTGGCGCTTGTGCCCTATGGTCAGTATATGTACCCGCTGGGTGAGGCTGCTCTGGCCGCTACCTGGACCCCTGGCGCGGGCAGTACGACCATCACCTATGTCACTGGGGCGAACGGGCAAACCCAGCTCTGGCAAACGACGCGCGGCGGGCATCCGACGCAGCTCCTGGCCACCATGAACCTGCGCCTGACCGTCCAGCACCTGGCCTGGTCCCCCGATGGGCGCTATCTGGCCTTGCTCGTCAGCAACGAAGGCTTGAATGGCCCAGGGCGCGCCATCTATCTGATGAACCACGCTAGTAGTCAGGTGACAGCGCTGGTGCCCATCGGCGACTTCACCATCACCAGCTTTGGCTGGTCGCCCGACAGCCAGCGCCTCACCTATGCACGGCGCGACGCGGCAGGTCACACGCTGCTGACGACCCTGGCGATCCCCGACGGGCGTCCACTGCTCAGTCTCCCGCTGCAGGGAGAGCTAGATGGCTGGAGCTGGTCGCCCGATGGGCGCGCCCTGGTCTACAGCGACGACGGACGCCTCCACGTCCACATCTTCTCTGGTTCGCCTATTGTGCTGCCGCAGCCGGAGGCCGGCGCACGCCAGCTCTTCCCGTTCTGGTTACGCGATGGGCGTCTGCTGCTTGTCCACATAGCGGCCAGCGGCCAGCGTGCACTGCAGCTGTTAGCGCCAGTGCCGACTGCTGCCAGCTCTCCTGGCTCCTGATGGGGCGGAACCTGCCTGGTGGGTCGGGCCGTTCACCCAGCGCTCTGCGTGTGGGCTCGCCCTGCGCGCTGGCAGGCTCCAGCGCGCGCGGCATCCCGAAGGGCCAAAGAGCTGTTACTAGAATGGGCCGGGCGGAGCGTCATATGGAAAGGATCAGGAGCGTATGACGCTCGCTATGCCCATGATGCTTGCCCGGCCTGTCGCCGTCGCGCTCTTCCCCAGGCGGATTTTGCCCTTTCCCTCGCCGCTGCCAGTCTGTCCCCTGCCTGACAGACCTGGGAAGAAGCTCTCGGCTGCTCCGCCTCCTGTCGTCGGCTGAGCCAGGCATGGACTGGGGCCAGTTCTGGCCTGGCCTGGTCTGGCCTGGCCGAACAGGAGAAGGCCGGGCCGGCTGGAGAGGAGCAGATAGCCGCTATGCGCGTGGTTAAACCGAGCTTTCAGAGAGAGGGGGCGTCTTCGGCTTCAGCTGGACCTCCAGAGCCAGAGGAGCTTGCTAGCACTTCCTCACTCTGTTCTGTACCCGCCGCTGCAGCGAGTGAAGCCCAAGAGGAGGCCCTGCTTGCGCACCACGGGAGAACCTTCCATTTCGCGGCACGCTTCCTGCCCGGGGAGCTACGTCCCTCGTTTGTGACTCTGTATGCCTTTTTCCGCACGCTCGACGATCTGGTCGACGAGCGTGGGCCGGAGGAGGAGCCGCGTGCCATCGCCGAAGAGTTGCGTGCCTGGCGGGCCTGGTTCCTGGCCGACCGCCAGGGAACGGCTCCGCGCGAGCCGCTCGGGAGCCGCCTGACGCAGGTGATAGAGCGCTACGGAGTACCTGGCACGCTCTTCCTGGATTTTCTAGAGGGGCTGCACTGGGATCTGTGGCCGCGCGAATTCGCCAGCTTCTCCCGTTTGCGGGCCTATTGCTATCGTGTGGCCGGGACTGTTGGGCTGGCCCTGGCCCACGTGCTCGGCGCGACTTCCGAGGGAGCACTGGCGGCGGCGGAGGGCCTCGGGATCGCCATGCAGCTGACCAATATCCTGCGCGATGTCGGGGGCGACCTGCGCAAAGGACGCCTCTATCTGCCTCTGGAGGACCTGACCCGCTTCGGTCTCTCCCGCTCTCATTTGCAGCAACTGCTCGATACTGGTCAGGGGCCAGATGCGGCCTTCCGAGATCTCATGCGCTACGAGGTGGCACGAACCCATCTCTGCTATGCCCAAAGCCTGCCCGGGGTCTGGCTCCTGCCGCCCGATCGCCGCCTGCCGATTCTCTTGGCCGGGCGTCTCTACCGGCGCATCTTGCACGCCATTGAGCAGCACGACTACGATGTGCTGCGCGCACGCGCCCATACAACCCTGACGGAGAAGCTGCGCGAGGCCATGCTTGCTCTGACCCTCGATCGCCTCTGGCGCCGTGGTGAGCAGCTCGGGGCTTTCGGGTTGGAGGTGAGCCTTGAGGATGAGCCGTAAGCTACTATGGATGGGCTGGCTGGGCGCGCTCTCAGCAGGGCAGCTGGTGCTGGCCCTGCGCGTGATCCGCCGCTGGTTGCGCAGCACCGGCGGCCAGCGCCCGACGGCTCTCTCTTCGCCTCATGCTGATGCCGCCGCGCAGGCCAGCGTGGCGGTGCTGGTGCCTGTGCTCAACGAGCGCGAACGCCTGGCCCCCTGTCTGGAGGGCCTGCTCACCCAAGGGCCAGAGGTTGGGCTGATCCTGGTCATCGATGGCGGCTCCGAAGATGGGACGGACGAGCTGATCTCTGCCTATGCCCGGCGCGATCGCCGTCTGCGCCTGCTCTCCGCTGCCCCGATTCCTGACGGCTGGAATGGCAAGGTCTGGGGTCTGGAAGCCGGCTGGCGTGCACTTCCGCCTACCTTCCCCTGGGTGCTGACCATTGATGCCGACGTGCGACCAGGGCCGGGCCTGGTGAGCGCACTGCTGGCCCGCGCCAGCCGCGACGGGCTGGCGGCCCTCAGCCTGGCCACGGAGCAGGAGCTGCCGCCGGCGCCGCTCTTGGGCCTGCTCCATCCCTCGCTACTGGCCACCCTCGTCTACCGCTACGGCCTGCCGGGCGTGGTGTATGAGGGGCCGGTCGATAGGCTGCGCGTCCAGGCTAATGGCCAATGCTTTCTGGTGCAGCGCGAGGCCCTGGCTGCCTGTGGGGGCTTTGCCCCCTTGCGTTACTCGCTCTGTGAGGACATCACCTTAGCGCGCCTGCTGGTGCAGGGCGGTCGACGCCTGGCCTTCGTCGAAGGGGGGAGCCTGGCTTCCGTCGAGATGTATCGCACGGCGCGCGAAGCCTGGCAGAACTGGACGCGCTCCTTGCCTCTGCATGATCATCTCAGTCCCGCCTGGCATACCTGCCTCGGCTGGCTGGAGGTCTTGCTGGTCCAGGCTCTGCCTCTCCCCCTGCTCTGCCTGCTCGCGGGCACGCTGGTCGCCGGGCGCAGGCGCTGGCGGCAGGCTTCGCTCTGGCTGCTCGTCGCCATGCTGGGCCTGAATACCGGGCTGCTGCTGCTCCGTCTCGGGGCCCTGGTGGGCATGCGTCGTGCTTATCGTCGTCCACCCTGGACTTACTGGCTCTCTCCGCTCTGCGACCTGGTCGTGACGCTGCAGCTGGGCCGCCAGGCCCTGCGGCGTCGTCATCGCTGGCGCGGACGCCTCGTCATCCGTGGAAACGCTCCTGGAGGTATTGCATGAAAGCCGTAAAGGTGCTCTTTATTTGCCATCTGGCGGCGCTCATCTTCGGTCTCGCCGGGCTATTGATCGCCCTGCCCCATCCCGAACTGTGGAGTTTTAGCCCGCTGCTGGTCTCGGTCTTCAGCTTCGGCATCAACTATGCCGGTTCGCTGCACATCCTCTTTGGGGCGGCCACGGTGCTCCTGTTTGGGCTGCGGGTGGTGGGGGTACGCCGCACCCTGATCTTCTTCGCCGCCTCGACGTTGATCTCGCTCAGCATAGAGCTGATCGGAACCTCGACCGGCTTTCCCTTCGGCCCCTACTCCTACAACAGTTTTCTGGGCTTCAAGATCCTTGATCACGTTCCCTATTCGATCCCGCTCTCCTGGTTCTACATGGGCTTCTCCTCCTTTCTGCTGGCCCATCTGCTCCTGACCCGTCGCGCTCAAGGCGTCGGCCAGCGAGGGCGTGGCCTGTGGACTGTGCTGCTGGGTGCCTACCTGCTGACCGTCTGGGACCTGACGCTTGATCCGGCGATGGCCAGCGAGCGGCTGCCTCTGCACTTCTGGCAGTGGGGAGTACGCGGCGCCTACTTCGGCATGCCCGTCCAAAATCTGGTGGGCTGGTCGGTCACTGGCTTGCTCTATATGGGGGTCAGTCGCCTGCTCTGGCGCAGCGATCTCGAAGAAGGCCGTCTGAAGGGCGTGGCCTGGCTGCCCTTTGGCATCTATGCGGCCAATACCCTCTTTGCCATTGTCCTCGATCTGAGCGTGGGTCTCTGGCTGCCGCCGCTGCTGGGCCTCTTGCTGGGCATACTACCGGCGGCCCTGGTGCTACGCCGCGATGGCAGCGAAGGAGGCGAGCGCGGAAGTGGAACCGCTGTACCGACGCTCTCGGAGCAGGCTGGGCTGGCCCCAGATCTGGCCCAGGCCCCGCAAGGGAGCCGTGGCTTTGAAGCGCACAGCCGGGCAGAAGGGCCGGCCCTGCTGCGGAGGATTACCCGTCTGGTCATACGTGCCGGGGCAGCCCTCTTGCTCTGGCGTCGCCGGCTGCGCATCATTGTCGAGGGACGCGAGTACCTGCCGGCCCGCGGTCCGGTCATTGTCGCCGCTCGCCACTATCACCATCTCTACGATGGTTGCCTGCTTTTGCGGGTGATCCCGCGTCCGGTGCACATTCTGGTCGCCCTCGACTGGGCGCGCAGCCGTTGGCAGCGTCAGCTCATGGAGCTGCTTTGTGCTCTGGCCGGCTGGCCAGTCATCTTACGTCCTGAGCGCCTGCGCTCCGAGGAGCAAGGTGCTGCCATCAGTGCCTACCGTATGGGCGAGGTCGCTCCTTATCTACGTCGGGCCTTACGTCAGGCCCAGGCCCTGCTCTCTCGCGGCGACCTGCTGGTCATCTTCCCCGAGGGTTATCCTGTGGTTGATCCTCAGCCCTCACCGCGCTCCCCGGAGCAGGCCCTGCTCCCGTTCCGGCCCGGCCTGGCCCGTCTCGTGGAGCTGGCCGAGCGCGCGAGCGGAAGCAGCATTCCAGTGGTTCCGGCAGGTATCATCTGGAGCGAGACACGCCCGCCATCGCTGACCCTGCGCCTGGGGGCGCCCCTCTTCCGTCGCCTCTACGCCGACACTGCCCAATTCATGAGTGCGCTCGAGAGTTGCGTGCGGGTGCTCTCAGGGCTTGATCACGACCAGGGGCTGGGCCTGAGCCTCTTTCCCGGAAAGGAGATGTTGCACTCATGAGCAGTCGCTCCAGCGTGACATCCGCTGCTAACAGGCTGCCGGCGGGGGGAAGCGGCGCACGCCCGCGAGTGATTGTCATTGGGGCCGGTTTCGGCGGCCTGGCGGCGGCCATTCGTCTGCAGGCCGCCGGGGCCCAGGTCATCTTGATCGAGGCGCGTTCCCAGCCTGGGGGGCGGGCCTACCAGCTCAAGGCCGAGGGTTTCACCTTCGACATGGGGCCAAGTCTGCTGACCGCGCCCTGGCTCCTGCAGGATCTCTGGCAGGCTGCCGGGCGCCATCTGGACGACGACCTGACCCTGGTGCCGTTGCGCCCCTTCTATCGCATCGGCTTTGCCGACGGCAATCACTTCGACTACTGGGGCGACCCCGCTGCAGACGAAGCCGAAATCGCCCGCTTTGAAGCACGCGACGTGGCCGGCTATCGCGCCTTCCTGACGGCGACGGAACGCATCTACCGGCGGGCCTTTGCCGAGCTGGCCGGCGAGCCGTTCTTGCGCCTGAGCGATTTTCTGCGCGTGGCCCCGGAGCTGGTGCGCCTGGGGGCCCACCGCAGCGTCTACCGCTTTGTCTCGCGCTACTTCCGCCATCCGCAGTTGCGCATGGTCTTCTCGTTCCATCCCCTCTTCATCGGCGGGAACCCTTTCCGGGCCAGCGCTATCTACAGCATTGTTCCCTATCTGGAGCGCCTGGGTGGCGTCCACTTCGTACCCGGGGGAATGTATGCGCTCGTCGAGGCCATGACGCGCCTCTTCACCTCGCTAGGCGGCGAGCTGCGCTGCGGCCAGCCCGTGGAGCGCATCCTGGTGCGCGCCGGGCAGGTCTGGGGCGTGTTACTGGCCGACGGCGCTCTCCTGCAGGCCGAGGCGGTGGTGGCCAATAGCGACGTCGCCACCACCTATCTGCGCCTGCTCCCCGCCGAAGTACGCCCCCGAGGGCTGGTGCGTCGCCTGGAGCAGGCTCGCTACTCGATGAGCTGCTTCTTGCTCTACCTGGGACTGAAGCAGCAGTACCCGCAGTTGCGCCATCACACCATCTTTATGCCCCACGACTATCGGGAGATGATCCAGCAGCTCTTTGACGGCCAGGGTCTGCCGGATGATCTGGCGCTCTATCTGCACACGCCGACCCGCACCGATGCCACGCTGGCCCCGTCTGGTGGCGAGAGCCTCTATGTGCTGGCGCCGGTGCCCCATCTTGGGCACGGTGTCGACTGGCAGCGCGAGACGCTGGCGTTCCGCGAGCGCATCCTGCGCTATCTGGAAGAGCAGGCGGGCCTGCACGGACTGCGTGCCAGCATCGTCTACGAGCAGCGCTTTACGCCCCTCGACTTTGCCACTGAACTGCGCAGTCATCTGGGCGCGGCCTTCTCGCTGGAGCCGACGCTTTTCCAATCGGCCTACTTCCGTCCACATAACCGCGCTGCCCAGGTTGGGGGCCTCTACTTTGTGGGCGCTGGCACCCATCCCGGGGCGGGCATCCCGGGCGTCCTGCTTTCCGCCGCCATTACGGCTCGTCTTGTGCGGGAGGACCTGGCATGCCGTGCTTGAAGGAGAGTTGTGAGCCTGGTCGCCCGCCCGTATGGGGAGGAAAAGGAGCGGCATGAGACTTGGCTATGCCTGTGTGAACCTCTCGCTGGGGGGGAAGATGCGCAGTCTGCGCCTGGCCACCCTGCGCGAGCGCGGCCTTGCCTATCTCCAGGCCCTGGTCGATGAGAACCTGGCGCTCCTCGCGGCCATCCTGCGCTGGAACCTGGCTCAGGGTATCAGCGTCTTTCGCATCTCCTCAGATCTGGTGCCGCTTGGCTCTCATCCCGAGGTGGCGCTAGAGCAGATCCGCTTTGATCCGGCCCGGGTTGCCGAAGTGAGGCAGCTGGCTCGCGCGGGCAGGATGCGCCTGTCGATGCACCCTGGTCAATATACGCTCATCT
Organism: Thermogemmatispora onikobensis; assembly: GCF_001748285.1. Lineage (NCBI taxonomy): Bacteria > Bacillati > Chloroflexota > Ktedonobacteria > Thermogemmatisporales > Thermogemmatisporaceae > Thermogemmatispora > Thermogemmatispora onikobensis. The sequence goes on from NZ_BDGT01000005.1 coordinate 139,662, forward strand.
CTGCCGATGGCCCCGTCTGGCAGAGCAGCTATCGCGACCTCTGCTATCATGCTGAGGTCATGGAGCGACTCGGCCTCGAAGGTGATATCATCCTGCATGGTGGTGGTGTCTACGGCGACCGCGCCGCCACGCTGCGGCGCATCCTGGCTCACATCGATGAGCTACCGGAGCGTGTGCGCCGGCGGCTGCGCCTGGAGAACGATGAGCGCTGCTGGTCGGTGAGGCAGCTCCTGCCGATCTGCGAGGCGAGTGGCCTGCCGTTGGTGGTTGACAACCTGCATCATGCCCTCAACGGTGGCGCGGAGACGCCGCTGGAGCGCCTGCCCTGGGAACGCATCCTGACGACCTGGGGCCGGCGCCGGCCCAAGCTGCACTACGCCGAACAGGACCCTGGCAAGCGTCCGGGTGCCCACAGCGAGTATATCAATGTCGATCGCTTCCGGGCCTTTCTCGCTGCCGTTCCCTGGTCTGACTATGATGTCATGCTTGAGTGCAAAGCCAAGGACCTGGCCCTGTTGCGCTTGCGTCAGGAACTGGGCCTGATCGCTGCTGGACCCCTGCCCGGAGCCGGCGAGGGCAGCGATCTGCAAGGCTGAGGTGACTCTTAGCCGGGCGCCTTCACGTGCTTAATTCAGGTGTGGTAAAGCAGCGATCGCGCTGCCTGCTGATGGAGAAAGGAGAGAGGCGTCACCATGATCATCGTTGTCGGTGCCGGTCTGGCCGGCCTGACCTGCGCCCGCCACCTGAGTCGCGCCGGGCTGAGCGTCCTGGTACTGGAGGCCGCCGACCGGCCCGGGGGCCGCGTCAGTACCGATCGCCATCCCGAGGGCTTTCTTCTCGACCGGGGCTTCCAGGTCTTGTTTACTGCCTATCCCGCCGTGCAGCGCGAGCTTGATCTCGCTGCGCTCAGACCGAGACGTTTCCTGCCCGGGGCCTTGCTGGTCAAAGGGGGCCGACGCTATCCGCTGGCTGATCCGCGACGCCAGCCTGGCTGGCTGGCTGCCTCTACCAGTAACCCCCTCATTCCGCTGACCGACAAGTGGCGCGTCCTGCGCCTGACGCGCACGATCCTGCAGACGGTCTCTGTGGAAAGCCCGGCGGCCTGGCCCGTGGCCACGCTTGACGAGACCAGCGAGCTGTACCTGCGCCATTGGGGCTTTAGCCGCGAGGGCTTCATCGCTCACTTCGCCCGGCCCTTCTTCGGCGGCATCTTTCTCGATCGAGAGCTGCAGACCAGCGCGCGCATGCTCCGCTTTGTCTGGCGCATGCTGGCGAGCGGCGATATAGTCTTACCGGAGGAGGGTATGGAGGCGATCGCGGCCCAGCTGGCCGCCTCTCTGCCAGCGAGCAGTCTGCGTCTGGGTGCGCGTGTTGTGGCCTTACTGCGTGAGGACGGGCGGATCTCGGGCGTGCGTCTGGAGAGCGGCGAGGAGCTGCAGGCCGCGGCCGTCGTGATCGCCACCGCTAGCCCGACGGCAGCCCATCTTACCGGCCTGTCCTTACCAACTGCAGGCCGCGGCTGCACCTGCCTCTACTTCGCAGGTCCCCAGTCGCTTTACGACGAGCCGGTCCTGCTGCTCAACTGCGAGCCTGGCGGCCTGGTCAACCATGCTGTGCAGCTCACCAATATTGTTCCGCAGTACGCTCCGCCGGGGCAGCACCTGCTCTCGGTCACCATCCTGGATGAAGCGACCCAGGCTGAAGAAGATGATGAGCGGCTGGCTCAGCACGCTCTACAGGAGCTGGCTGTCTGGTTCCCAGAGCGCGACCTGAGTGGGTGGCGCTTGCTGGCCGTCTATCGCCTGCCCTTCGCTCAATTTGCCCAGCCGCCGGGCATCTTCGCCCATCTGCCGGAGGCGCGCAGTGGGGAGTCGGGCCTCTATCTAACCGGCGAATACCTGCATTCGAGCAGCATCCACGGGGCCCTCAGCAGTGGAGCGCATACGGCGCGGCTGGTGCTGGCCGACCAGCGGGAGCGGCTGCGCCCTGCCGGGTGAGGAGAAGGGAAGGAGCGAGAAACGATGCAAGAGCTTGTTGAACGTCGTCCACCGACCTGGCGTCCTGGGCGGGCGGCGCTGGCCGGCCTCCTGGCCACTGGCGTCTACAGCCTTGTGATGGCCCTGGATCAGCGTCTCAGCGGCAACCATTTCAGCGATGTGCGTTTCATTGAGGGCCTGCTCGGGGGAGGAGCGAAACGGTCTGACGGTCGCCGTTTCCTGGCCTGGGGCCTCCATCTCCTCAATGGGGTCCTGCTGGGCGAAATCTATGCCGCTCTGGTCAGGCCGCGCCTGCCCGGCCCGATCTGGCTCAAGGGACTCCTCTTCGGCGAAGGCTTTCTGGCCTCAGTCTGGTGGCTCACGCCCCTGGCCGACCGCCTGCATCCGCTCATTCGCCGTGGCCAGCTCCCGCGCCTGGCGACCTGGCCCTCCTTTGGGCAGAACCTCTTGCGCCATCTGGCCTTTGGCCTGACACTGGCCCTCTTCTACGGCGACGAGCGGGAGCTGCCGCCGCGTCCCTGACCTGACCTCGCGCCCTGCGCCCCTCGCTGGAATCGATAGATGTAGATCCTTTTCTTAGAGAGCCTGCTAGAGTGGAACTGTGAGGAGAGGAGGCGGTGGATTGTGGAGGTAGCCGGAAAACGCGAGCAAGCTCTAGCTCAAGCTTTACAGAAAGGATCAGTCCATCGCCATGCAGACCTCTATCGATCGTAGCTCTCCGCGCAAGGCGCAAGGGCGTCGGCGCTTTCTCCAGAGGGCCACTGTTGGCCTGGGGCTGGCCGCCGGTGGCCTGGCCCTGTTTGAGAGCGGCGCCAGGCCGCTGGCGGTGCGGGCTCAGGGAGCGCTGTCCGAGCGGCTCATCACCATCGATGATGCCGTCACGCAGATTCTCTCGATCGCCCGCACAGCCGAACAACTGGCCGTTACCTTCTACAGCAACGGCATCGCCAATGCCAGTGCGCTGGGCCTCAGCGGCGACGATCTGGCCTATCTCAAGGCGGCCCTGGTCGAAGAGCAGATCCACCAGCAGTTTTTCACAGCCAACGGAGGCCAGTCGCTGGCTGACACCTTCAGCTTCCCCAAAGGGGCCCAGACCTTCAGCGACCTCAAAACCTTTATTGAGACCCAACAGCAGCTAGAGGGGGTCTTTGACTCGGCCTTCCTGGCAGCCATCAAAGAGTTTGCCGCGATGGGGCGGCCCGATCTCGCTCAGGTGGCCGGGCAGATCGCCTGTATTGAGGCCGAGCATCGCGCCCTTGGGCGCGTCATCGGCGGCCTAAGCCCTGCTGATAACTGGGCTTTCACGCCCGTGCTCATCGCCACGGTAGCCGACGCCCCCCAGGTGGTCCAGGACGCTGGCTATCTCAGCCCCACCGAAGGGAACAGCTATCGCTATCATGAGGTGAGCACCGAGGACGCCGGCGTCGAACAGCGCGTCCCCTTTGTGGCCAGCAGCGGCGTCGGTCGCGGCTAAGAGAAGATCCGGACAAGCAGAATAGGGAGCGCCGAAGAAAGGCTGGGCAAGCCATCGGAGTCCACTGCTGAGAAACCGAAAAAGACCTGCAGAGCGCAGAGCAGAGCCTCCTTCACCGGGGAACGGCCAATCTCCCTGCTTGTTCAGAAAGAAGAAGAGAAGCAGGCGCAGTAGAGCAAGGCAGGCCCTCATCTTATCCCCGTATCCACTGCCTGGCCACCGTTGGGAGCTGGTTACCCAGTCGGACGACGAGCCGCAGGGCGGCGAGGCATGGGATCAGGATGAGACGAGGGCCTGCCCTCTTGTTCTGGTAGATAGATGAGGCGTTAAGGCGCCCGGCTGAGCGAGGCGAGCAGAGCAGGCTAGAGGCCCTGTGAGACCGTACTCAGGCGAGCCAACTGCTCCGGCGCGAGCTGGAGCGTCAGAGCGGCAAAGCCGTCCTCCAGATGAGCCGGTTGGCTGGCGCCGATAATCGGCGCGGTCACCGCCGGCTGCGCCAGCAGCCAGGCCAGGGCCACCGCTGCGGGCGTAGCCTGGGTCTCCTCGGCGACAGCCTGGACCGTTTCCAGGGTGCGCCAGGCCTGCTCTTGATCGTAGCGCCCCAGGACAGCGGCAGCGCGCGCACTCTGGCGGCCCTCGCCGCGGCGGTAGCTGCCGCCGAGGAAGCCACCAGCCAGGGGGCTATAAGGGATCACGCCAAGGCCATACTGCAGGCAGATCGTCTGTAGCTCCTGCTCAAACTCGGCGCGATGAACCAGATTGTAGTGTGGTTCCAACACCTCATAGCGGGCCGTGCGCTCATAGCGCGCGCACCAGAGCGCCTCGACCAGGCGCCAGGCCGGATAATTGGAAGCGCCAATATAGCGTACCTTGCCGCTGCGCTGCAGATCGTCGAAGGCACGCAACGTCTCCTCAATCGGCGTCTCCGCGTCGAAGGCGTGAGCCAGATAGAGATCGAGATAGTCGGTCTGTAAGCGGCGTAGCGAGGCCTCAACGGCCTCTATAATGTGCTTGCGCGAGAGGCCGCGGTCGTTTGGTCCCTCGCCCATCGGATGATAGACCTTGGTGGCAATCACCACCTGACTGCGATTGCCGCGTGCACGCAGCCAGCGCCCAATGATCTCCTCGGACTCGCCGCCGCGCTTGCCCGGAATCCAGCGCGTATAGAGATCGGCGGTATCGAAGAAATTGCCTCCGCGCTCAACGAAGGCATCCATGATAGCGAAGGCTGTTGGCTCATCGACCGTCCAGCCCCATTGCATGGTGCCCAGGCAGAGGCGTGAGACCCGTAAGCCAGTTCGTCCAAGTGTGCGGTACTCCATACCTCTTATTTTCGCGCGCCGGCTCCCTCAATGCAAGGGCAGGTCCTGGCGCCTAGCACCCGTGAGTATCCAGGCCAGACTGGCTCTCGCACTGGTCAGGTGGAACGGATGAGGATGGCTCAGTAGACTGATCTGAAGAATGAGCGGAATCGGAGCGATCTGAAGCGGCCTGATCGCCGTCAGCCGGTTGGGGGGCTGTATCCCCCCTCGCTTCGCAGCTGAAACGGCGCAGCAGAAAGCGCGTCTGGTCACAGAGCGCGCGCGTATGAAAGGTCAGCTCCTCGGAGGAGTGGAGCAGCTGCTCCCAGCTCTGCACGAAGGTCTGTAGTTGACGCTGGCGCTGCCGGGCCGGAGCGCGCTCTTGCTCAGCAGGCGGAAGCACTATCAGTAGATCGAGCAGATGGCGCGTCTGGCCCTCGGCATTGTGTAGGAAGAGCAGGGGTAGATAGCGACGAGGAACGATCTCATCGGGGAGCTGCTGAGGCTGCTCTAACAGGCCACGGAACGATAGAAGCTGCTCATGATACTGGCTTAGCAGGCGCTGCAGGCGCAGGCGCTGGTCCAGTTGGAGACAGGCCTGGCTCCGCAGAGCAAGGTACTCTAACGAAAGCGCCTCTTGTTGCTGTCCAATCACAGCACAATAATGATTCAGGGTCTGACGGAACTGGTCGAGCGAGTGCCTCGTCGTTGGGGCGGAGGACAGCTCCGCTGGCCTGCCAACAGTATCATTCAAAGCGAACCTCCCTCCTCTCGCTTCAGGTGCGCTGACTTGAGTAGTCGTAGCGGCAGAGAGCCTGCCTGAGCATGACAAGCGGGAATCTCAAAGGCGATTGATCGCATCACTTATATAGACGTACAAGTCCAGCCTTTTCCTCATATGCTTGTCGCCGACACTGGTGAGTCTCCCGCTCTCGATCACTCCCTGGTCACTGTCTGCTTGCTTTATCTGCGACGCGGAACCTCGAATCGATATGATATTACCATAAGCCTTGTGAAGGATGCATTAAAAAAAATAGAACAAATATTCAAATAGGGGTAGAGAGAGCATCGTCGAGGATATCGATGGCATTAGAGAGGGCAATCGCAATATTCTTATATTCGAGATAGAGACGCTTCCGATTCTCATACGTCTGGCGCATATTTTGCAGATCTATAGCGAGATTAATGCTCATCTTTGCCTTATCGATGGCCTCGGTGAGGGAGTGAGTATTTTTGAGGGTAGCCTTGAGGATAGGATTCGTGGCTAGTTGCTCGTAGATGCTGCGTAGCTCTTGATCGAAGCCATTCAAGATAGCGACCCCGATCTCTCGCTGATTGACTTTATAGAGGAGAATAGCGCGGATTTCCTCAAAGCTATCTTTGACGGTGCGTAAGTACTGGTGTGTCCATACCTCATCATCGTTCTGGCCAGGAGAAAAGGAAATATGCGAGTCGTTCATCATGAGTGTGCTCACGCGAGAGCAGTCTCCTGGGGTAATCAAAACCCTGGCCAACCGCGGCCACGGGTTTTATTATAACCCAGGGGATACAGCTCCTTAAAGAGGACGCTTGTCTTGTGACTCAGACAGGCGCTCCAGGCACTCCAGGGCCTTTTGAAGGGAGTGGCACGTCTGCTGGAAGGCCCCCTGGTAAGCGCGCTGCTCCTGTCGAGTGTCTCCGGGAGGGCAGCACTGACGCAGGTGCTCGACAGCCTGTTGAAGCTCCTTGACGGCCTGAGCGAGATTATCGAGGCGCAGGCGCAGGGCGCGATCAGCGGGAGGGTTCATCAAAACCTGTTGCAACTGCGTAGCCAGTCTCTGGAGTTGCTGGCAGTAGTGCCGACATTGATCCTTATAGATCATAGGAGAAGTCAAGAGCATATTCAGGGCCTCGCCGAGTAGCCCCTTGTGGGCAGGAAGCTGCTGCAGAAAGATTGGCAAAGGGGTGGCGTTGGATGGAAGAGCTGTTGTGGAGGACTCGGGACCGACAGGCGGCGTCTCAGGGGCTGGCTGGGTACTGGGGGGGAGCCACTGAGACAGCAGCTCGAAGGCAAAGGCACAGGCATGGGACATGGCCAGCCGCTGATAGCCTTGAGCGTCGCGCTCTTGCTTGTCGTCAAGCTGATCGGAGATTCCTCGCACTACAATAGCCGGGGTCTGGGTCCGATAAGCGGCCTCCATGAAGCCGGTGTCCTCCATCGCCACGGCAACCGCATCGCTATAGTAGGTGCGGATAAAGTGGTAGAGGCCCGAAGCTTTGGAGGTCAGTAAGATGTCGCCAGCAACGAGCGGTTTAGTGTAGCATGCAGGCCTCGGCTGAGGAATGGATGGGAGGCGCTGCAGCCAACTCTCGCTACGGGCGATGCTGCGAGCAAGATCAAGCAAATGCGCATCAGGACGGTGGGGACGTGGGCGAGGCAGAAAGTGCTCGGCTACCTTGCCCGATTCGTAGTCGTAGATCAGCTCAGGTACAACCACGTCGCCTGGGATCGCGTCGCGTAGACTACCGGCAACGCCGATCAGTATGGCCAACCCTGGCCTGGTTTCCACAATAGCACGTGCTGTCACGGCTGAACAGGTCTTGTTCAGCTGCCCACTCTCCTTAAGGATCACTTCGCAGCTCCCCCTGGTGTCCCGGAACTCTCCAATTTCATACTGGCTGTCCGTGGCAAGCAAGAGACGGCTCAAGGAACTCAGATGGCTCTGCACTTCCCGGGCCTCTAGTGACAGGGCTGTGACGATCAGTACACGTTGTTCTTCCTTGTGCTCTCCCATGATGCAATCCTTTCTGCACCATCAGAGATGCCATCTTCCTACTTCAGATATGCTGCAACATCCGGCTTTACTAGAATCGTGGAGGTCATCCTCTCATGTTGCCATCACTCCGTCGATTACTTTCACCTCTGATTGTCCACAAACTCGTTGAATCATATCGCTCTTCTCCAAAATACACTTCGCTTGCTCTCTTGTAAATGGCATTGCCATCAATTCTCACTACTGTTGATCATATGTTGTCGTAAACAAGCAAGCAGTATTTAATAGCTTGCTGATATTCCTAGACAAACAGGCTATCGATTTAAAACGGGCTATACTTCGCGTACAATAGTTCTATATAATGATTAGACAGGATGAGGTGATCAAAATGTGAGCCAGTACGCTGCAAGAAGCGAGAGCCCGAGCGGCGGACTGGGAGGGCCTATGTGAGCCTGTGAGACCCGGCCCGTTCTGCTGCTTTCCTTCCTTTATAGCTATGCTGTACAATTTCTGTTTCTGGAAGACGGTCCTGCGAAGAAGAAAACGAGGTGATTCGTGGCTGTCAACCTCTTCTATCTCTGCGCGCGCAGCGATGACGATGAGCGCCTGCTCGATCAGCTGAAGACCTTCCTCCGCCCGCTGCGCACAGCCGGGCTGATCGACGACTGGGAGCCGCGGCAGCTCCGTGCCGGGCAACTGGTGCGTGAGGAACTCCGTCGTCGCCTGAGCGCCGCAGACATCATCTTGGTGCTCTTAAGCCCCGATCTGCTCAATGATCCGTTCTACCCGGAGCTACGGCAACTTGCCTGGGAGCGTCATCAGCGTGAGCCTGGGCGTGTGCGTCTCTTTCCTGTGAAGCTGCGGGAATGCCCTTACGAGCTAGAGCCGTTTGCCGATCTGGTCATTTTCCCTCCCAATGGGCGAGCGCTGCACGCCCTCCCGCCGGCGCAGCGCGAAAAGGAGCTGAAAAATCTGGCCTTACAAATTCGCATGCTGGCTGAGGAGCTGGCTGCCGGCGAAGGAGGGCAGGAGAGACCTGGGCCGGCGGCAGCGCCTGTGGCTACCTCCTTTGGGCCTGTCTCCCAGGCGGGCGGGAGCCAGACGGCGGAGAGTCGCCGCAGCGGCTCGACGCTCTCCGCTCAGCGCTGCGATGTTCTGCTCGTGACGGCCACCGATGTCGAGGTGCGAGCTGTGCGCGAGATTGCCCTGCGTGAGTGGGGCGCGCGTTTCGAGCGTCAGTATGGTCGGATCGAGACCTACTACTTTTTAGGCGAGATCGGTGGGGCTGCCACCTGGCTGCTGCGCACCGAGATGGGAACCCTGGGCGCCGGCGGGGCGACGCTGGCGGTCAGCGAAGCCATTCGCTCTCTGAAGCCGGCAGCGGTGATCATGGTGGGGATCGCCTTCGGCCTGCGACCCGACGAGCAGCAACTTGGCGACATCCTGGTCTCGCGGCAGCTCATGAGCTACGAGCCGCAGCGCGTTGGCTCCGGCGCCCACGGTGAAATGGTTCTGGTGCCGCGTGGAGACCGCGCCACCGCCTCGCCGCGCCTGCTGAGCCGCTTCCGCGATGCAAAGCTAGACTGGAACGGGGCCGAGCCGCATTTCGGCTTGCTGCTGAGTGGCGAGAAGCTCGTCGATCATCCTGACCTGCTCAAGCAGTTGCTGGCCATCGAACCCGAGGCCATCGGGGGCGAGATGGAGGGTGCCGGCCTCTATGCGGCGGCCATGCGCGAGCGCTGCGAGTGGATCGTGGTCAAGGCCATTTGCGATTGGGGTGACGGTCATAAGCGCGAGAACAAGGCTGAGAACCAGCGCCGCGCTGCCGACAATGCGGCCCGCTTCGTGCTCTCTGTGCTTGGCAGTGGAGGTCTGAAGCCCTCCTAGCCTGGTCGGCGCTGATCTTGCTCGCTGGCCTGCTGGCGGCAGGTGGTCTGGTCCGGTGCCCGGTCACCGGGCTGGTCCTGCCGGAAGGAGGAAGGTGAGCCGGCTGGCCTGCTCCGGGTCGCCGCCTCGGCCCCGCGTGAGGCAGCCGCAGTACTGCTGGACCAGGGCGGGCCGGTGGTGAGTCTCCTCTGTAGTAGACTACGGGCGAGCTGCACACATGTTGGATCTGAGAGAGGAGCAATGCTGACCAGGGATGGTGCTAGGATAGTTGGTTGCCATCATCCTGGAAGGCCGTCGCGAGAGCTGTGGCACAAGAGCGCTATTTCTCTGAAACACTCTTTCCCGAGCTGGAGTCGCTGCCAGTAGAGGTGCGGCCTGAACGCAGCGGCACCTTTGCCGACAATCTGAGCCTGCCTGTGCATCGCTGGTTCCGTTATCCGGCTGGCTTCTCTGCCCTCTGGGTGCGTCAGCTTCTGCAGCGTGAGCGCAACCAGGGTCGAAGCCGAATATGCTGGTCTGGAAGCTCTGGGTCTGGAAGCCCATCCCTTCCTCGTACGGGTAGCGGAGGCGAAGCTGCACTGGCGAGAAGAGGTCTCCTTGCTGCGACGAGCTGCCTCCGATCTTGTTGCTCTGGCTCGGACGCTGCCGCCAATTGCCGAGGAGCCGTCTGAGCTGCTACTCAGATGCTATCGGCCTGAGACGCTCCAGCGGCTGAGACAGTTGCAACGGGCCTGGCAGGAGCAGATGTCTGCCTGGCCTGCGGCACTCTCCGCACTCCTCTGGCTGGCGCTGGCCGCTATTCTGCGTCCCTGTGCCTCGGTAGGAACGGCCCAGTGGCAATATGTCCTGCCTTCTAAGACAAAAGCCCAGGTTGCTGATCCTTTTGAGGCCTTTCTCTCCCGGGTCGAGATGATGGCCGATGACATGTCCTGCTGGCAACGGCAGGCGCGAGATGGCAAAGGGCGCATCTTGCGAGGCGATGCACGCACCTGCGAGGGAGTGCCTGCCGGCTGGGCCGAGCTGGTGATTACCTCTCCGCCCTATGCCAACAACTATGACTATGCCGATGCCACCCGTCTGGAACTCTGCTTTTTTGGGGAGATCGAGCGCTGGCGTGATCTGCAGCCGGCCGTCCGTCGCCATCTGGTTCGCTCCTGTACCCAGCACGTCAGTGACCTGGTGAAGGAGACCGATCAGTTGCTGGCTGATCCGTTGCTGACCCCGTTGCAGCCGGAGCTGAGGGCCACCTGCACGTGCTTAGAGGAGCAGCGGCTCTTGCATGGCGGCAGAAAAGCCTACCATACCATGATCGCCGCCTATTTTCTGGATATGGCCCGCAGCTGGCAGGCGCTGCGCCGTGTTACCGCCGCAGGGGGGCTGGTCTGTCTGGTGATAGGGGACTCTGCCCCCTATGGGATTCATGTGCCCGTGGAGCAATGGCTCGGCAAGCTGGCCCTGGCCAGCGGCTTCCGCTCCTGGCGCTTTGAGCCGCTGCGCGCTCGCAATGTCAAATGGCAGAATCGTAAGCATCGTGTCCCCTTGCATGAGGGGCTGCTCTGGATTGAGGGAGCATTGCTACTGGCTGGCTGAGAAGTCATCTCTTGCCCTGACCCCGAACAGCAAGGCGGCGCGCGATGGCCAGGAAGGGGAACGGCGTGCGCCCGTTCACCGAACCGGGATGGGGCCGTCACTGCTGAGAAACCAGAGCGGCAAAGCATTCCCTGGCCACCCGCCTCCGCCTCGTGAGAAGGATACGCAGAGATTGTGCAAATGGATTACCGCACTTACGCAGAGTCCCCCAACGTTTCAGCAAACGATACCCACCGCCATGAGCGCTGCTGCTTGCTGCTCAACCTGCTGCAAAGTATGAACAAAAGCCGGCTCCAGTCTGGACGGTTCATTCGCCCCCGCTGCTGCGCTAAGTATGAGCGGCATTGGCCGGCCTCCTCCCCGGCACCTGGCTGGTGAAAAGGAGCGCGGGCCTGGGTTACACTTACCTCTATTGGTATTTGGCAATGGAGGTTGCAACGATGCATTCGACCAAAGCGGGCGAGGCCCGGGCCGCCTTCTCGCTGATCGTCACCCTGCTACTGTGGGCCTCGGCCTTCGCCGGCATTCGCGCAGGTCTGCAGAGCTACTCGCCCGGTGCCCTCATCCTGCTGCGTTTTCTCGTCGCCTCGCTGGCCCTGGCACTCTATGCCCTGCTCACGCGCATGCGCCTGCCCGCCTGGCGCGACCTGCCCGGCCTGCTTGTGCTCGGCCTGATAGGCATCACCGGTTACCACGCTGGCCTGACCTTCGGTGAGCTGACCGTCAACGCCGGCACAGCCAGCTTCCTGGTGGCCTCGGTCCCCTGCTTCACGGCCTTGCTGGCCCTGCTCGTACTGCGCGAACGCCTGACGCTCTGGGGCTGGCTGGGCATCACCATCAGCGTCGTAGGCGTCACCATTATCTCACTTGGTGGCAAGGAGGGTCTCCACTTCACCCCCGGCGCCCTGCTGGTGCTGCTCGCCTCGCTCTGCGAAAGCGTCTACTTTATCGTCCAGAAACGCTACATGCAGCGCTATAGCAGCAGCGAGATGACGGCCTACACGATGTGGGCTGGAACACTCTTTATGCTGCCTTTCGCGCCAGCCTTGCTACACGATTGGCCCCAGGCGACACCGGCGGCGACGCTGGCGGTAGTCTATCTGGGCCTCTTCCCGGCGGCCATCGCTTACGGTACCTGGGCCTTCACTCTGGCTCGCCTGCCAGCCTCGTTGGCCACAAGCTTTCTCAATATTTCCCCGCTTCTGGCCCTGGCGATTTCCTGGCTCTGGCTGCACGAAGCTCCCACACTGCTCGAACTGCTCGGAGGACTGATAGTCATTGTGGGGGTCTTGCTGGTGAATACGCGCGGCAAGGTGCCGTCGGCCCGCGCGGGGCAGCAGGCTTCCTCTCCTCTCCAGGCTGGCATTGAGACCGAGATGTGCACTGCGGAGAGCTGCCGCGTCGGCGACTGAGGCTGACCCAGCCCCAGCCTGCCGACGCGACGCGACGGACGAGCGTATGGCCTGGCAGTCTAATGGGCGTAAAGAGGGCGCCAGACGCCGCCGTGGCCCGAGCAGACGCCGCGGATGCCGCCCGATTTGCTGTACATGCCGTCGCTACACTCGACGACGTAGCCTTTGCCCTCCCAGAAGCTGGAGATGCAGTCGAAGTAGCTGCAAAAATCGGCAGGAGGCGAGTAGATGAGACTACCGTTGGTGGGATCGAAGTTGTAGCCCCAGGGATTGCAGTTGACGCCAGGGCAGGGTGTGGGGGTGGGTGCCTCGGTAGGCACGGGAGTAGGCGTCGGTGTGGGGGTGGGCGCCTCAGTGGGGGCAGGTGAAGGCGTAGGGGTAGGTGTGGGTGTTGGTGTGGGGGTGGGTGCCTCGGTAGGCACGGGTGAAGGCGTAGGGGTAGGTGTGGGTGTCGGTGATGGGGTAGGTGTCGGTTTAGGCGTTGGCGTAGGCGTTGGTGTGGGGGTGGGTGCCTCGGTAGGCACGGGTGAAGGCGTAGGCGATGGTGTGGGTGTCGGTGATGGGGTAGGGGTCGGTTTGGGCGTTGGCGTTGGTGTTGGCGCACGGGTCGGAGCAGAGGTCGCACCCGGCTTGCGTGCTGTTGGGGTTGGGGTTGCGCTGCTTGCGGTAACCGTGCTGCCAGCAGTTGGTGAAGCCGCCAGGGAGACGGCGCGGTTCTCCGCCGGGACTGTGGGAGAGGCCGATGGCATGCTTGCCTGGATGAAGCTCTGACTCAGCATGCCCGCCAGGCAGGAGCAGAGGGCGCAGAGTAGCAGCAGGATGCTCCCCCCTACCCCGAAGGCCAGACGTTGCCTCGCTCCCCAGCCGCGCCAGACTTGCAGCAGGGCTCTCTCCTGGGGGGGGGCGGCTGCCTCAAGATAGTGGCGTCCGGCCTGACGCAGGTAGATCAGGGGCATGATCACGAGGAGCAGATAGAGCACCCCGGTCAGGAACTTACGCCAGCGACCTCGGGCTGTCCACGGCTGCCCGCCACCCGGTTGCCAGAAGTGTCGGCCATCAGTGAGTAGAATCAGAATGTTCACCAGCAGGAAAAGGAGCAGACTCAGGAGACCACAGAAAACAATGCTGAGGCCGGCCTCTCGGCCCAGTGTGACACTGACCAGGCTCGCCGCTAGAGCCAGCAGGGCGGCCAGCCCATACAGCAAGATGAGGAGCAGGAGCCACCCGCCTCGCTGCGGCAGCTGCTGCCAGGGAGTGTGCCCCGTCGCGCCAGATCCCTCCGGCAAATAGGCTGCTCCTGCCGTCGGCCACGATTGCATGCTTGTCCTCCTCTCCGCGAAGATGCTCTCACAACTATTCCTCTTCCGTTCGCTCTGTCTAGCACGACAGTGGCAAAAATATATATGATCAATATATTTGCAACTGTCAATGAATAGGATATAAGTATTTTTATCTAGTTATTGTAGAGATAAATAATATTTGTGGTAAGAAGTAAAAAGTAAGAAAGAAACTGTCTTGAGAGTCTGTGGCGTAAGCGCGTTCGCCGCCCGGCTGGTATGTTGCACTGTCAGGGATCGGCCTGCCTTCGGTGCCGCTTCCTTTGTGTGCTGTGTGTAGCACAGAAATGGGCACGATTCTTGCAACTATGGCTTTCCAGAAGGAAACTGCCTCAATGGGGAGCAGGGAAGAGAGAACAGGGCAGAGGGAAGAACGGCCAGGAGGAGAGAGACGCACCTGGATAGTGTAGCTCCCACCTCCGCTCGAAGGTAAAAGCTGCTATGATTGCCGAAGAGGTTCAACGCATGCAGCGTCTGATGCATGGAAGGAGCCAGGACGCCAGTTCCGGCTATGATGCCTGGCTGAGGCAGCCGGCACCGACACGCCTGATCCTCGCGCTACTTTGCTGTGCGCTGCTGCTGGTCCTCCCTGGTGGCTCTGCCAGTGCCCAGGCCCGGCAGCCCTATCGTCTGGCCCCCGATGGACCCGGGGCCCTGGCCTATTTCGACCTGGCGCGCAAGGACTGCGTCGGCACAGCCCGCAATACGACCTCCAAAGTCTGGTTTACCCTGGCCGACGGTGTCCTTAGCGACGTCTACTATCCCACCATCGATAACACCAATGTGAAAGCCCTCCAGTATATTGTGACCGATGGGCAGACCTTTACCGACCTGCAAACGCGCGATACCACCTATAGTGTGCAGCTGCTCGATGGGGCGGTCCTCGACTGTCGCGTGGTCACGACGGCTCGCAGCGGTCGCTATCGCATCGTTACTGATTATCTGACCGATCCGGCGCGCGACAGCGTCGTGATCCACCTGCGCTTTATGCCCCTGGTTGGCAGCCTGAGCGACTATCATCTCTATCTGTATTTCGATCCAACGATCAACGGTAACGGCGGCGGCGGCTCCGGTAACGGCGGAGCTGACAGTGCCCTAACCGATACCTCGACCGGTCAGCCGCTGCCTGTGGCTTTCGACACCAATACTCACAGCAACGCGGCCAACCGTAGCTATGCTGTGCCGGTCTATGCTGCTCTCGCTGCCTCACGACCTTTCTTGCAGGTCAGCAACGGCTTTCTTGGGGCGGGCAGCGATGGCCTGCTGCAGCTTGAGCAGTCCCACGCCCTGACGCAGAGCTACGACGAGGCCGACGATGGCAACGTGGTGCAGACGGCCCAGCTGGACCTGAGTCACGGAGCCGAGCTAACTGTCGCCTTGGGCTTTGGGACCACGCGCACAGAGGCTCTGCAGGCGGCGCGCGGCTCGCTGACAGTTCCCTTCGCGCGTTTGCGTGCCGACTATGTCGCCAGCTGGCTGCGCTATGACGCTGGGCTACGTCCGGCGCCCCGCCTGCCGGGTGTCGATGACGCCCAATGGCAGACGCTGCGACGTGAATACTATCTGAGCGCCAACGTTATCAAGGCTTCCGAGGACAAGACCTTTCCCGGTGCCATCGTTGCCAGCCTGGCTTCACCCTGGGGACAGGCTGTCTCCGCCGGCGATCCCAACAATCTCTTCTTCGGCTCCTATCGCGAGGTCTTCGCGCGCGACCTCTACGAAGCCTGGACCGGCCTACTCCTGGATGGCGACCTGCAGACGGCGCGCGACGCCGTCACCTTCCTGTTCTACCATCAGCAGCGTCCTGACGGCTCCATGCCGCGCAATAGTCTGCTCAACGGTCAGCTTGCTCCCGATTCCTTCGGCACTCAGCTCGATGAGACCAGCTATCCGATCCTGATGGCCTATCAGCTCCACATGACCAGCGCCGATCTCTATCAACATCATATCAAGCCTGCGGCCTATTTTGTGATGAGCCACGGCCCGGCCTACGGGGTGGAGCGCTGGGAAGAGCAGAGCGGTTACTCGCCCTCGACGATCGCCGCTGAGATCGCCGGCCTGGTGGCGGCGGCCCAGATCGCCCGTGCCAATGGCGATGAGGCCAATGCGCGGCTCTGGCTGGGGGTGGCTGACGACTGGCAGCGCTCGCTGGAGCACTGGGCTGTGACCACTAATGGCCCGCTGGCCAGTCACCCGTACTATATCCGCCTGTCGAAAACGGGTGATCCCAACGCAGCCATTAGCTATAACCTGGGCAATGGTGGCCCGACCCTCGATCAGCGCAGCGTCATCGATGCTGGCTTCCTGGAGCTGGTTCGTCTCGGACTGAAGCCGGCCAACGATCCAGTGATCGCCGAATCGCTGCCGGTGGTCGATGCCACCATCAAGAGCCAGACAAATAGCGGTCCGGGCTGGCATCGCTATAACGGCGACGGCTACGGCGACGCAGCCAGCAATGGACATCCCTGGGCGCCCTCCGGTGTCGGCACGGGCCATGTCTGGCCAGTGCTCGACGAGGAGCGCGGCGAGTATGCCCTGGCCAACGGCGATCTGGCAATGGCGAGCGGGCTACTGGTCACCATGCAGCGCTTTGCCTCGGGCGTGGGCCTCATTCCTGAACAGGACTGGGAGCTACCCGACCTGGCTCCCTCGCCTTATGGTACTGACCCGACGGTGGCCTCCATCGGCTTCCAGAATGGCCATCCCGCCGGCTCGGCCTCGCCACTCACCTGGGCCGAAGGGGCCTTTGTGCGCCTTTTCCTCGACCTGGGCGCTCGCACCCTGCTGGAGCGACCCGCGGCGACCTATACCCGCTATGTGCTGCAGCATCCGGGCCAGGCCGTGCTCAGCATCGCCTCCCCCGGCGATCTGACGGCAGTCGATGGCTCACCGGTCACAGTGCGCGGCAGCTCAGCACCGGGCAATACGATCTACGTAGCCGGCACCAATACCGATAACAACAGTCAGACAGCGCTCGTGAGCACGGTCGCTGCGGCGGACGGCACCTTCAGCGTCCAGCTGCCCATCAGCGGCGGCACCACCGTCATCACCGTGGTCGCTGTCAGCCCGCAGGGGGCCACAGCCCACGCCACGCGCACTATTGTCTGGGATTACACACCGGGCACCGTGCTGCTCGACGTCAGCGATCCTGCGGGAGATGACAACGGGCCGGGCAACTATGCCTACCCGACCGCTGGCGATTTCCACGCTGGGGCCTTCGACATCCTGGAGTTTCGCGTCATCGATAGCGGCGACAGCATCGTCTTCAAGCTGAAGGTGCGCGATCTGATGCCGACCTTTGGCAGTCCGCTCGGGGCCCAGCTCATCGATGTCTACGTGCACGATCCGAATGCCGCCCCCAGCGACACCTCGACGGCGCCGTCCTTCCCGCAGCGCAACTATGTGATTGCTGCCTCGGCGGCCTGGAGTCGGCTCATCGAGGTCCAGGGCTTTGGACAGCGCTACATCGATGCGCAGGGCACAACTCTGGCAAGCGTCAGCATCAGCGCAAACAGCATCTCGCACTTTATCACCTTCAGCGTCCCAAAGGCCAGCCTTGGTCAGCCTGGATCAGGCTGGGGCTTCACGGTCACCCTGACGGGCCAGGATGGCTTCCAATCGGATCAGGCGCGCGCTTTCACCAGCACGCCTGGCCCCTATACCTTCGGCGTCTGCTCCACGGCCAGCAGCGACCCGCACTGCGCCGTTGATCCAGGTACGGTACCGAAGGTTATGGATACCCTGACGCCGCCCGGCCTGCAGCAGGCCGACGAGCTGGACTATACGCGCCATCAGCCAGTGGTCTTACAAGACATAATCATTCCCTAGTTGTGCTTCTTCCTTCGGGTCGTCCTTGCCCGCGGGGGTCTTGGTGGCGCTCCTCGGCCCGGAACCCCGGTCCGGAGGCTGAGGAGCGCCTGCCCCGGTGCTTTCAAGCAGCATTGCACCACATCCGGGCACAGGTACAGAGGAGGCGGAGCCGTCCCATCCCCCCAGGGGATGAGACGGCTCCGCTGCGTTGCGTTAGGGAAGCGATCCCCCTGTACAAGACAGGAAAGGAGCACAGCGTGGAGAGATGAGGAATCTGCGACTGCGCCTGGGCTGGGCGGCGCATCTCTCCTACAGCCTGACCTCTGATCGAAGCTAGCTCAAGCAGCGATCCAGTCCACTCTCGTCGCCGAAGCAGTGGCCGTCGCGCGTCAGAATCACCACCCTCCGAATGCCAGGGAACTGCGTCAGGGTCGCTGTGATCTCGGCCTGCACCCGTGCATCAGCACCAATGCCGGACGAGGTAAGCTGACGGCAGAAGCGCACAGTGGCTGTACCAGGCTCGCTGCGGCTGCCGCGCTGGTTCAGCGTCAGGGTGAAGTCTGGACCACCGACCGGCAGCGGGGCCGCGCAGTTCGAGGGGCCGCTCAGCAGCGTATTCAGCTCGCTGAAGAGGCCAGCGCTGCGCTCGCTGGGCGTCGGTCCGGCGATGAGCATCTGCAAGGCAAAGGTGCCCACAGAAAGCGTCGGCGAGATGCGCTCTACCGGCGAGACAGCGGTTGGATCGCTCGTGACAGAGACAGGGTAGCGCGAGAAAAAGACCTTGATCGGGTAGCCGCCTGACGAGGGGGTGCTGGCTAGCTGACCCTGCACCATCGGAGCGGCATTGGCCTGGCTCTGAGAGTGACCAGCTCCGCTTGTTGGCAGTAGCCAGACCGCCAGCGCCAGACTGAGGACGCTCAGAACCAGAAACAGCGGACGGGCCGAGGTAGGGCGTCTTTTGGCTATCTTTCTAATCATTCACTTTTTAACCTTTAATTTTTTGGGATATGCTTTAAAAGAGAGTATACATGACAAAACAAGAGATGGATGAGAGATCGCTCCCGCCTCGACCGGGCGAGCGGAGCAGGTCACGACGGGCCTGCCGCTGTACGACCCTGGCCTGATAAGTGCTCGCTTCCTTAAAAAAAGTATGTCTGTTGGGGCCGGGAGCCAGCAATGGAGCAGCTCACAGTCAGATTGTGAACTGGATCACACTGCCGACTCCTCTCCTGGCTGACTGGCTGGCCTGATCAGGAGGAAGCAGGCTCGGGCTGGCTGGTGGGTGTGGGAAGCGGCTCGTCGACGGCGAACAGCTCGCGCAGATAGGGGTTCAAGAAGATGCCCTGGGGATCGAGCTGGGCGCGCAGGCGGCGAAAATCGTGCCAGCGCGGGTAGAGGGCTGCCAGTTCTTCGGGGCGGCGCGTATGGATCTTGCCCCAGTGCGGGCGCCCTTCGTAGCGGCGGAAAATGGCCTCTACGTGGCGGAAATAGGGCTTGTATTCCATCCCCTTATACATATGCACGGCCACATAGGCTGAGTCGCGCCCATAGGCCGGGCTGAGCCAGATGTCGTCTCCCTTCACGAAGCGGCACTCGACTGGGAAATGCACCTTAAAGCGCTGCTCCTCAATGCAGGCGCGAATCTCCTCAAGAACGGGTCGCAGCTGGTCCGCCGCAATACTGTACTCCATCTCGACGAAGCGCACCAGGCGCGGCGTGGCGAAAATGCGATGGGGATAGTCGATCTCGTCAACGCTGGCCACACCCAGGGCCGAGATGCGGCTGACGGTCGCCGAAAGGGTTGGTACCAGGCGATTGGCCTCCGATAGCAGCCAGAAGACGCCGTTCTCCAGCATGAGCTGGTTCACGTTGCTCCACAACCGGCCCCAGCGACTGTTCTGGCGGACGGCTTCCTCCGTGGTGTTGATCCACTTCGCTTGTACCCAGGGCGTGTATGGGAACCAGAAAAATTCGAAGTGCTCGTTTTCCTCGCGGTAGCGCTCCAGGTTGTCCAGGCAATCCTCCAGCGAGGCGCGGCGTCCGATGTAATGTAGGGGACGGGCTGGCACGACGCGCAGGGTGACCCTGGCAATGACGCCCAGGGTGCCGAGTGAGACCTGGGCGGCCTTAAAGAGGTCGCGGTTCTCTTCTTCGGAGCACTCGATGAGGTCGCCGCTGGCGGTGATCAGGGTCAGGGCTACCACCTGGGTGGAGAGCGAGCCAAAGCGGAGACCCGTGCCGTGGGTGCCGGTGCTGATGGCCCCGGCGATGCTCTGTACATCGATGTCGCCCAGATTTTCCTGGGCCAGGCCGTGGGCGAGCAGCAGCTCACCCAGGCTCCCAAGGCGTGTGCCAGCCAGCACGACTGCCGTACCGCGCTCGCGGTCAACTTTCTCCAGGCCCTGCAGGTGGTCCAGGGAGAGCAGCACGTCGTCGCTCTCGACGAGGGGGGTGAACGAGTGACCGGCGCCCGCGACGCGCAGGTGACGCCCGGCGCGCCCACACTCGGCGACGGTCCTGGCTAGCTCTTCCAGGCTCGCTGGCTGGATGATCTCCGGTCGACAGGCAACGGTACCTGACCAGTTCCGCCAGCTCTCTTTCTCTCCGGCAATCATCGCCTCTGCTCCTTCCTTCTTGTCTGCTTGCTTGCTTACTTACTTACTTACTTGCTTGCTTGCTTGCTGGTGTGCTCTTCTGCTCTCTCTTACCTTGCCTGCTTGCTGCCTTCCATGCTTCTCTTGCCTGGTCCGCCGGGGGATTTCTTATAGTTTAGAAGCAAGACGCCGGGCCTGGCAAGAGTCGGGGGCGGCCTGTCTCACTGCCAGTGGCTGCCTGCTCTTGGCGGACTGCCAGCCGCTGGGCCGCTGCTTAGAGAAAGCAGTGGCCGTCGCCGCGGTAAGTGGTTACCTCGTCGACAATGCTTCCATTGCTGACCAGCAGCAGGTGAGTGAAGCGCTCGCACAGCTCGCCGGCCTTGGCGTGACGCAGAAAGATCGGATCGCCCAGGGAGAGCATCACGGGGCCGCTGTAGCGGATGGGAGTCTGGACCTCGCCGGCGCCCTCGGTAGCGATGAGCTGCGCCCCCTGGGGCAGATAAGGCTGCGGCAGCTTGTCGGGACCTGCGGCGCCGGAGGCGACGTAGCCCCCGCCGAGGCAGGTATAGATCTGCGGATGCGGGCGGCGCACGATCTCAATGGCGAAGCCTGCCGCTGGCTGATAGCGGAAATTGCGATAGTGATCGAAGAGGGTCGGGCCATAGAAGGCCGAGCCGACGGTGATCTCGCTGACGCTGGCTTCCAGGCGCGTTGTATGCACGCTGCCGGTGCCGCCGCCGTTGACGAAGCGCACCTGGGGGGCGTATTCCTTGATCAGGGCCACCAGTGCGGCGCGGCGAGCGGCGATCTCGCCTAACGAGCGGCGCTTGAGCCAGGTCACCAGAGCGTTCTTGAGGGCCTGGCCCGGATAGCGATCGCCAACCCCAGCGATCTGGGCCTCGTAGCCCATGATGCCATCGAGCCAGACATGGGGTGAGGACATGATCCGCTCGATGACCGGGCGCACCTGTTCCGCCGTGCGTAGCGGCGAGCGCCAGACGCCGAAATGCAGCCCGGGGAAGTCGACGGCCATGTCGATGTCGAGGCAGAGCGGCAGGCGCACGCCGTAGCGGCGGGCCACGCCCTCGATCTGTTCCACGTGAGCCAGGCTGTCGACCATCAAGGTGATGTGGGTCCCTTCCGCGCTAGCGCGTGCCACCGCTGCGATATCCTCCTCGTGCCAGGTCGGATAGCCGATCAGCAGGTCGTCCAGGCCCTGGCTGGCCAGATAGACGGCCTCGCGAGCGGTGAAGGCCATAATACCCTGAAAGGTCGGCTCGGCTGCCAGAAGGCGCTTGATGATGGTGACACTGCGTAGCGACTTCGAGGCGATGCGCACCCGCTTGCCGCCGGCGCGCTCGCGTGTCAGACGAATGTTCTCCTCTAGCAGGTCCAGGTCCACATAAGCCAGAGGCAGGGGACGCCCGCGGAAGATCTCGCGGTAATACTGGTAGTCGCGGAGCATGGTTTGCGCCTGCTCCTGGCCGCGCTCAGGCGCGCTGGCTGGGGAGGCAGCGCCGTTGCTGGGTAGAACGGGAGATCGCTCCGCGCCGGCGACTGGCAGGTATGACGGCTGGATCTGAGGAGTCTGTGGAGACTGAGGCTCTGTCATAGGCGGTTCCTCCTTGTGCCGGCGGGGCGAGACGAGGCGAGACGCGAGAAGGCGATAGAATAGGCTGCGCTCTCCTCTTCTGAAGCCCTGTTCAATCGTAGCATTGTCGCCTCTGAGAAATCAAGCGTATGGCTGCTGGCTGGCAGCCGCACTGAGCAGAAGGATGGCAGCAAAGCTGTCACAGAAGAGGGGGCTGACTCGTCTCCTCTAATAGAAAGCAAAAATAGAGAACGATGTCTTCGGGGCAGGGTGAGGGATGTGAGCCAGCGCTCAGGAGCTGACTGAGCCGATGGCCTCTCCCAATTCCCGATCGGCGGTATAGCCCGTACGCCCCCGCGCTCGCTGTCGCATGGCAGCGCGAGGGCATGACCTGGGGAAGTTCCAGGGCCGACGGTATAGTCCGATAGGAGAAGACTGACGATTGGAAGAGTTCGATCGCTATTATCCTCTGCTCTTTGCCACTGCGCGTAGCCTGCTGGGCAGCTGCGATGAGATCGAGGATATTATCCAGGAAAGCTACATCCGCTATGCTACAGCAGCGGCGCAGCAGATAGGCTCGCTACGCGCCTATCTGCAGACGATCGTGACGCGCCTCTGCCTCGATCGCCTCAAATCGGCCCGTGTGCAGCGCGAGCAGCCCCTTGGCCTTTGGCTGCCGGTTTCGGAGGAAGGGCCGAGGACAACGCCAGAGCCGGAAGCGCTGGTTGTTGAGACCCTTGAACAGCGTGAGGCCCTGGCGCGTGCTCTCTGGCTCCTGCAGGAGCGGCTCAGTCCCGCTGAACGGGCCGTCTTTCTCCTCCACGAAGCCTTTGCCTGTCCCTACGACGAGATCGCCCGCCTGCTCAACAGAAGCGCCAGCGCCTGCCGCCAGCTCTTGCACCGAGCCCGGGCGCGGCTACGTGCTGCCCAGGCCCAGGCTCGCTTCAGCGTGAAGCCCGAGGAGCATCACGCCCTCTTGAGCAGCTTCCTGATGGTCGCTCAGGGTAGCCCGCTGCAGTGCCTGGTTGAGACGCTGCTGCCCACTGCTGAGGTCCCAGGACCGGGGACGTCGGGGACGGAAGCCAAGGCCGTATTTGCACAAGAAGCGGCCCCGGCTCCCGTTGTCGGACAAAAGGAGCCGCTGGCGCTGCCTGCTCTGGAGGAATGCCATGCCCATGCCTGAAGAAGGGCCTGCCATTCTGTTGAGCGAACTGGAACGGTCCCTGATGCTGCGAGCGCTGGCGCTGGCGCGCAGCGTCGAGGGGCGCACCAGTCCCCGCCCGCCGGTGGGGGCTGTCCTTGCGCGCCACGGGCAGATTGTAGGTCAGGGAGCGACGGCTCCGCCCTATGGACCTCATGCCGAGGTCGAGGCGCTGCGGGCTGCTGGCCCACAGGCCCGAGGGGCCGATCTCTATGTGACATTAGAGCCGTGCTGCATCGCGCTGCACACGCCGCCCTGTACCGAGACCATCATTGCCGCGGGGGTCCGGCGCGTCGTCGTGGCCGCTCGCGATCCCAACCCGCGGGTCGATGGGCGCGGACTGGCGCAGCTCCAGCAGGCCGGGGTAGAGGTTGCGCTGCTGGACGAGGATGATCCCCAGGCCCGGCAGGCGCGCGAGCTGCTGCGTCCCTTTGCCACCTTTGTGCGTAGCAAGCGCCCCTATGTCACGGCTAAATGGGCCATGACCCTCGATGGCAAGATGGCGGCCTATACTGGCGACTCCTTCTGGATCAGCGGATCACCAGCTCGGACCTGGGCCCACGAGCTGCGCGACCGCGTCGATGGCATCCTGGTGGGAGCTGGGACGGCGCGCCGCGACGATCCCTTGCTCACCGTGCGCCTGGCCGCCAGCAGCGAGCGCAGACCACGTCTCCAGCCGCCGCGACGGCTGATCATAACCAGCAGCGGCCAACTCCCGCCACAACTACGACTGCTCAACACGCCCGAGGCTGGAGAGACCTGGCTGCTGATCGGCGAGCAGGTTCCCGCCGAGCAACGCGCAGCCCTGGCCCGTCCGGCTGTACGTCTCATCGAAGTGCCCTGTGAGCCGACGGGGCGCGTTGATCTCCGGCAGGCCCTGCAGCGTCTGGCTGCCGAGGACCTGATGCATATCCTCCTCGAAGGCGGGGCCGCCCTCACAGGCAGCGCCTTCGACTGTGGCTGCATCGATCACGTCGCCGTCATCGTCGCGCCCGTGCTAATCGGCGGCGCTGGCGCCCCAGTCCCTCTCGCCGGCCAGGGCCTGCCCAGCCTGAGCCTGGCGGCCACGCTGCGCGATCGGTGCACCCAGACTCTGGGCGACGACCTGCTGATCGAGGGCGAGGTCTGCTACGCCCCTGCCGCCCCGTCGGAGGCAGAAGTAGTGCAGAACCTGACGAGAAAGTGAGAGATCATGTGATGCCAGCAAACCACCTGTTAGAGACCGATGACCTGTGGCTCTCAGTGCCTGCCGCCGTTCGCCGGCTGCAGGCCGGCCAGATGATCTTGCTCTGCGACGACGAGACACGCGAGCATGAGGCCGACCTCTGCCTGGCGGCCCAGTTCGCCACCACTGAGCGCATCAACTTTATGCTCCAGCAGGCGCGCGGCCTGCTCTGTGTGGCCCTGGCCGGCGAGCGGCTCGATGCCCTGGCTATTCCTCTGGCCGAGCGCGCCAACGCCCCCCTGCAGGACACCGCCTTTACGGCCTCCGTTGATGCCCGCCGCGGCACCACTACTGGTGTCTCCGCCCGCGATCGCGCTATAACCGCTCGTCTGCTTGTCGACCCAACCGCACAGCCAGAAGACTTCGCGCGCCCGGGCCATCTCTTCCCACTGCGGGCCAATCCAGCCGGCACCCTGGGCCGGCGCGGGCACACCGAGGGAGCGGTTGACCTCATGCGTCTGGCCGGCCTTGAGCCAGGGGCAGTCATCTGCGAGGTCCTTGATGAAGAAGGCGAGCCGGCGCGTGGTGCCACTCTGCTGCGCTTTGCTCAGCGTCACGGCCTGGGCCTCATCACTGTAGACGCCATCTCCCGCTTTCGGCGCGAGCAGCCTGTCATCCTGGTCAATGAGACGCGCCTGCCGCTACCTGAAGGCGACTTCCGCCTTTGCCACTATCGCGACACACGCCAGGGGCGTGACTACCTGGCTCTCATTTTGGGGGAGCTTGATCGGGGCGACCTGCCGCCGCTGGTGCGTCTCCACTCGGCCTGCACCACCGGCGAGGTCTTTGGCTCACAGCGCTGCGACTGCCAGGCCCAGCTCAGGCAGGCCCTGGCTCTCATTGGCCGCGAAGGGCGTGGCCTGCTGCTCTATCTTCCCCAAGAAGGGCGTGGCATTGGCCTGGCCGGCAAACTGCACGCCTACCGCTTGCAAGACAACGGCTCCGACACCGTGGAAGCCAATGAGCGTCTTGGTTACCCTGCCGACGCGCGCTCCTACAACGAGGGCATCGCCATCCTGGCCGAGCTGGGCCTGCGCCGCCTGCGCCTGCTCACTAACAATCCGGCCAAGTTACGGGCCTTACAGACCGCCGGCCTCCAGGTCGAGCGTGTCGCGCTGGAAATCGCTGCCAGCGAAGAGAACCGCGCCTATCTCGACACTCGTCGCCGGCGCCTGGGCCATCTTCTCACGATCTCTGCGGGATCAGGCCCAGGCGCGTGTGAGACCATCAGCCAGACGAGCCACGATGGCTGGAGAAGAGAGGAGGAGGAGCATCATGTCAGAAGCCATCAGCGCTGAAGAGCGGCCCGACGGCAGCGGGCTGCGCATCGCCCTGGCCGTGGCCCGGTACCATCCGCAGATCACTGGGGCCATGC